>DAINBW010000351.1:0-3806 GCA_036732745.1 Spirochaetales bacterium
CGTGAGGAAGCGGACCTCGGGCTTTTCCCAGGCGAAGGCGACCTCGGCCGCGACGGGGCGGACGAGGTTCCGGCCGTCGGAGGCGCGGAGCCCCGGTTCGACGCGGATCTTCGCGGAGGCGGGCCAGACGGGGGCGTAGAGGCGGAGGCGGCCGCCCTCGCGGTCGTAGCGCAGGCCCTCCACGCCGTCCACGGAGACGAGGCCGCGGAGGTCCTGGGCCTTGTCGAGGGGCTCGCTGAAGGAGAGCTCGACGAGGGAGCCGCCCTCGTCCACGGCGCGGAGGCCGAGAAGCTCGAAGGAGCCCTCGTCCGGCACGCGGAAGCTCCGGGAACCCGAGCCGGCGGCGCCGAGGTCCTTGCCCTTCCAGCTGACCGCCACCGTGCCGGCCGTGCCGGCGCGCTGGATCCCCTTCACCGCGAAGCGGTGGAGCCGCGGCGAGTCGTGGTTCCAGGAGACCTCGAAGCCTCCCTTGCCGGCGCCGCCCGAGGCGGCCAACGCGCCCTCCACCGCCGCGGCGGGCGCGCCCTCCGCCAGGGAGAGGCTGCCCTCCAGGACGAGGCTGCCGTCCGCCGCCGCGCGGAGGGGCGAGAAGTCCACGGCGACGCGTTGCTCGATCGTGCGGAAGCTGAAGTCGAACCAGTCCTCCGTCGCCTTGCCGGGCGCGCCGGACTCGAGGAGCCCGAGGTCGAAGCGGACCTTGTAGAGCCGGCCCGGGGCGAGGGGGCGTGAGGGCGCGAAGACCAGCGTGCGCTCGTCCTCCCAGGAGACCCGGCCCTCGACCGCAGGCTCGAGGCGGAAGGGATTGACCCGGGGCGTCGCGCCCGCCGCGCCGAGGGGCGCCGCCAACACGACGCGCAGGCTCGCGCCGCTCGCGACGAAGCCGGCCGTATGCGCCTCCACCCGGAGCGGATCGGGGGCCCGCGGCGCGCCGCCGGCGGAACAGGCGGCCAGGCAGGCCGCGAGGAGCGCCGCGAGGGCGGACCTGGCGACAAGGGCATGGGGCCCGCGCGAGCGGGTCTGCGGATGGACGGGGCTGCGGCGTTGCATCGAGGCCTCCGATGGGACGTTTTGGCGTGCGCCTTAACCATATCGCGGCGCCGGGGCTCCATCAAGGAGGAGCACGCCGGAAAGCCCGTCGCGCGAGGAGGCCGGACAAAAAAACGCCGGCCCCTCTCGGGACCGGCGAAATCGCGCGGCAGAACGGACTGAGGGGCCGGAAGCGCTAGCCCAAGGCCCGGTTGAAGCGCTCCAGGACGACCTTGGGGTCGCCGACGCCGTCGATGGTGAGGAGCTTGCCGCGGGCGCCGTACCACTGGATGAGGGGCGCGGTCTGCTTGCGGTAGTTTTCGAGGCGGACGCGGATGGAGGCTTCCTTGTCGTCGTCGCGGGTGTAGACCTCGCCGCCGCAGGCGTCGCAGACGCCTTCCTTCTTCGGGGGCATGGTCTTCGTGTTGTAGATCTTGCCGCAGGCGCGGCAGACGCGGCGGGTCGAAAGGCGGCCCACGACGACCTCGTCGGCCACCTCGAAGTTGACGACGCGGTCGGCGGGCGCGAGGGCCTCGAGGGCCTCGGCCTGGGGGATGGTGCGCGGGAAACCGTCGAGGATCCAGCCGGAGGCGGCGTCGGGGGCGGCGAGGCGCTCCTTGACGAGGGCGATGGTGAGGTCGTCCGGCACGAGGCCGCCGGAGGCCAGGATGCCCTTCACCTTGAGGCCGAGCTCGGTCTCGTTCTTGACCGCGGCGCGGAAGAGGTCGCCGGTGGAGATGTGGGGGAGCTTGCGCTCTTCCACGGCGAGGTCGGCGAGGGTGCCCTTGCCCGCTCCGGGGGGGCCGAGGAATATCATCTTCATGGCTTATGGCGCTCCTTGCTGCATGCTTGGCCTAAAACATAATCCATCGTCGGCGGAAGGTAAACGGGGCGGGCGGCCCCCGGGCCTGCGCGCGGCCCCGGACCGGCCCCGCGCCCGACGCCGCTCCCCGACGGCCCCTCGCCTGCGCTAGATCTCGTACTCGGGCCGCCGGGCGGCGGAGCGCTCGCCCATCCAGGGCCGGTTCATCGCGTAGCGGAACAGGAGCTCGAGCCGCCCGAGGACGGCGTCGGTCGGCAGGACGATCGTCAGGGCCCCGCGCGAACGGAAGTCGGTGCTGGAGGGCGTGCCGAGGGGGCGCTCGTCGGCGGCGAAGCGGACGCCGTGCGCCCCGTAGCCCGCCTCGGCGTAGGAAAGGTCGAAGCCCTCCTCGCGGAGGACGGCGAAGGCCCCGAAATCGAGGTCGACGCCGCCTTCGGCCGCCGCCCGGCGCCAGGCCGCCAGGTCCTCGGGCAGGAAGCGCGCGGCGAGGGGCAGGGAATCCGAGCCGAGGGGGTGGGTGAGCGCGAGCCGCCCGCCCGCGCGTTGGGCGATGAGGCGCTCGACGATGCCGATCGTGTCGGCGCCCTCGCCCAGGTCGAGGGGCAGGATGAGGGGGGAGAAGACCGACTCGAGCTGGAGCCTGAGCAGCTCGAAGCGGAAGCGATAGTCGGTCTTCTTGGGCTTGGCGGGATTCTCGCCGCCCTCGGGGATGACGACGACGACGTCGGCGGCCGCGCGGTCCGAGGCGAGGAAGCGGAGGGCCGCGGCGAGGTGGGTCATCTGGAAGGGATCGAAGCTGCCGATGAAGGCGCCGACGCGGGCGGGCGCTTCGGGCAGGCGGGACTCGCCCCGCCGGCGGAGAAGGCAGGGCCGGATGGCGCCCGCCGCGACGCGGCGGTCGATGCGGACGAGGGCCTCCTCGAAGAGCTCGTCGTAGAAGCGAAACTCGGCGCGGGCGTCCTCGCCGAGGTAGGAGCGGGAGTCGAGCCCGGCGAAGACCTTGCCGAGCCGGCGGGCGAGGCGCGCGACGATGGGACTCCGGTAGGCGGGGAGGGGCCGCGGCGAATCTCCGGCGAAGTTTGGCGCCATGGCTCGAAGTATAACGCGCCCGGCGGCGGCGGCAAGTCGCCACGGTGGACAGGAGGCGGGCTTTCGGCTATACAGGAACCAATGGGAATCAAGGCCGTCGCTTTCGACATCGACGGGACGCTCTACTCCGCGCCCCGCTTCAACCTCGTGGCCCTGCCGCTGGGCCTGAGGCACGCCCGCCTCTTCGCCGCCTTCGGCGAGGTGCGCCACGAACTCCATCGCCTGGCCCGCGAGGGAGGCCCGGAGGGGCGCGCGCCCGCCGATCTCGCGGCCTTCAGGCGCCTCCAGGCCGAGCTCCTCGCGCCGCGCGTCGGCGCGAGCCCCGAGGAGGCCTTGGCCCTCCTCGACCGGGTCATCTACGGCGAGCTCGACGCCCTCTTCGCCCGCGTGCGTCCCTATTCGGGGGCGGCGCCCGCCCTCGCCGCCCTCAGGTCGGGCGGCCTCCGCCTGGCGGCGCTCTCGGATTTCCCCGCGCCGCGCAAGCTCGAACGCCTCGGCCTCGCCGCGTATTTCGAGCTTGCCCGCTGCTCCGAGGACGGCGGCCTCCTCAAGCCCGCGCCCAAGCCCTTCCTGGCCCTGGCCGCCGAGCTCGGCCTGGCTCCCGCGGAGATCCTCTACGTGGGCAACTCCCTCCGCTACGACCTCGTCGGCGCCAAGGCGGCCGGCATGCCCGTCGCCATCCTGACGCGGCGCGCCGCTCCCGGGGCCGACCTCACCTTCTTCGACTGGGACCGGCTCGTCTCCTTCGCCCTCGGCCTCCGCGGCTAGCGTCCGGCCCGGGCGGCCAGGCCGCCGCGCCGCCGACCGCCGCGCCGCCGACCGCCGCTCAGGGCCGCCCTTCCTCCACGCCAAGCGCCTCCCGCACCGA
>DAINBW010000352.1:0-3804 GCA_036732745.1 Spirochaetales bacterium
GGGTTCGGCCGATGGGCTCCATGCGGGCGATGGCCATATCTATGGGTTTTACCACTCCGCGTCTTCCAGCCATCACCATGAAAACGTCGCGCTGGCTTGGTCAGTACGGCTTTCCGGCTCGGCGAGGCTTGACCCCGCGGTCCGCCTCGGCTAGGATTATGCCAATGAAGACGATCACGGCTTCCGTGAACAAGGGCCTCAATAACGCGGGCGGGAAACCGTTGCGCCGGATCGTCATGTAGCGCGGCATCCGCCGCACTGGAAGACCGGCGCCCGAGGGGCGCCGTTTTTTTTGTCTCAAGGGAAAGGGAGGAAGAAGATGAGGGAAGAACAGATGTCGGCCGGGATGCCCGGCCGAAGGCCCGACGCCGTCCGTGTCGCCCGCGATCCCGACAACAACAACTCCAACAATCGGCCGCCGGCCTGACCTGTCGCGACTTGTGTCGATGAAGAGGCCGGCCATCGCGCCGGCCTCTTCATTTTTCGCGGGACAAGTCCCGCATGCCGAAGGAGAGGACGATGTTCATACATACGAAGGATCTTAAAAGCCGGGCTGGCGAGGATGTGCGGCTCAGGGGCTGGCTTTTTTCGAAGCAGGCGAGGGGAAGGCTCTGTTTTCTGGTGTTGCGCGACGGCGAGGGCACTGCCCAGCTTGTCTGCGAGCGCGGGATTCTCGGCGACGCCGTCTTCGAATCGCTCAAGTCCCTGCCCCTTGAGTCGCCCATCGAGGCGGAGGGCAGGGCGCGGGTGCCCGAGGGGCGTGCGGAGGCCGAGCTTGCGGTAAGCTCCATCGAGGCCGCGCCCTCGGCGGACGACTGGCCCATAGGAAGGAAAGACCACGGCCCCGATTTCCTCATGGAAAAACGCCACCTCTGGCTGCGCTCGCCGCGGCAGGCCGCTATCTTGCGCGTGCGGAGCAGCCTCGAGTTCGCCTGCGTCGAGTTCCTGCACAAGGAGGGCTTCCACCGCTTCGATTCGCCCCTTGTCACGCCCACGGCCTGCGAGGGCACGACGGAGCTCTTCGAGCTCGACTACTTCGGCAAGTCCGCCTACCTCTCGCAGAGCGCCCAGCTCTACTCGGAGGCGGGCATCGCGGCCCTGGAGCGCGTCTACAGCCTGGGGCCCTGCTTCCGCGCGGAGAAGTCCGTGACGCGGCGCCACCTCACCGAGTTTTGGGGCGTCGAGCCGGAGATGGCCCACGTCGACGCGGAGGGCAACATGGTCTTCCAGGAGCGCTTCATCCGCGCGATCCTCCGGAAGGTCGCGGAGGAGCGCGCCGGCGATCTCGCCTTTCTCGGCCGCGATCCGGAGAGCCTCGTTTTCGGTCCCGCGCCATTCCCGGTCCTCCTCTACGACGAGGCCCTTGCCCGCCTGTCGCGCCTCGGCCGCGGGGTCTCCTGGGGCGAGGACCTCTCCGTCGAGGACGAGGAGGCGCTCGCGGCGGACTTCGCGACGCCCTTCTTCGTCTACAAGTACCCGGTGCGGTGCCGCGCCTTCTACATCGAGCCCGACCCCGCGGACCCGCGCCTCGCCCTCTCGAGCGACTGCCTGGCGCCGGGCCTGGGCGAGATCATCACGGGAGGGCAGCGCGCGAGCGACCACGATTTCCTCAAGTCGCGCATCGTCGAGCACGGCCTCTCCCTCGAGGACTTTGCCTGGTACCTCGACCTCCGCCGCTACGGCTCCGTGACGCACTCGGGTTTCGGCATGGGCATAGAGCGCATGTTGCGCTGGATCCTGGATCTCCACCATATCAGGGAGGCGATTCCCTTCGCGAGGACGCCGCAGCGCTTCGCGCCATGATGGCGGCTTGCGCCCGCCCGGGCGCGGGCGTAGGATGGCCCCATGAACTGGCTGTTCGTCAACGGAAGCCCGCGCGGGCGGGGCAACACGGAGTATGTCTTCGAGGCGATTAAGCGGGCCCGCGGCGCCGGGGCGGAGCCCACGATCTTCCTCCACGGGCTCGAGCTCGGACCCTGTGTCGATTGCCGGGCCTGCAAGGCGGGAGGGCTGTCCTGTCCGCGGCCGGACGGCATGGCGGCGCTCTACGCGCGGCTCGAGGCGAGTGACCGCATCGTGCTCGGGAGCCCGATCTACTGGTCGGGGGTGACGGGGCCGATGAAGAATTTCCTGGACCGCCTCAGGCCCTACTACAAGAGCGGCCGCCTCGCGGGCAAGGAGCTCGTCACGGTGACGGTGGGGGCGAGCGGGGCCGAGGAAGCCGACCTCATCGACGCCATGTACCGGAGGATCGCCGCGGCCCTCGGCCTCGTCCGGGCGGAGCGCGTCGTCGCGACGGCCTTCGACGAAGGCGATCTTGAAAGGGCGGGTTGGACCTACTCGCCGCCCGGCGCGGCCGCGGAGTTCGCGGCTTCCGGCGGGGCGGCGCGCCTCGTGGAGCTCGGCTTCGGCGAGGTCGGACGCGTAGCGGAGCTTTGGGAGCTGAACCGGCGCCACCACGAGGAGCTGACGCCCCATTTCAAGAGCCAATATCGCGGGATGAGCTTCGAGGAGCGGATGGCGGGCTTCGCGGCGATCCCGCCGGAGGACCTCAAGATCAGCGTCGTCGAGGAGGGCGGGCGCGCGGTCGGCTATTGCCTTTCGACGATCGTTTCCGGCCGCGGCGAGCTCGAGACGCTTCACGTCGAGGAGGCCGCCCGGGGCAAGGGCTACGGGAAGGCCCTTGTGGAATCGCACATCGCGTGGATGAAGGCCCGCGGCTGCGCCGAGATCGGCGTCGTCGTCCTGGCCGACAACAGGGATACGCTGAAGGTCTACCGGAAGCTTGGTTTCCACCCGAACACGACGCGGCTTCAGCTTGTCTAGGGAGCCTTCCCGCGGCCGCGGCGACGCGGGATCGCTTGCCCCGCGGCCGTGCCCGCGCCCGCGCTTGCCCGATCGGCGCACGGGCCTGTAGGATTCCCGAACGATGCGTGGCACCGCCCCCTTCTTCCTCGTCGCCCTCGTGTACGCGGCCTTCGTGAGCCTCGGCCTTCCGGACTCGGCCCTCGGCGTCGCCTGGCCGCTGATGCGGCAGGGCTGGGGCCAGCCGATCGAGGCGATCGGCCTCGCGACCCTCGTCGCGACCGCCTGCTCGGCCCTGTCGGGGCTCGCGTCGGGATGGACGCTCGAACGGCTCGGGACGGGCCGGGTCGTCGCGCTCTCCTGCCTGCTTACGGGCGGGGCCCTCCTCGGCTATTCCTTCGCGCCCTCCTTCGGCTGGCTTCTCGCGCTCGCCGTCCCGCTCGGCCTGGGCGCCGGCGCGGTCGATGCCGGGCTCAACCACTTCGTCGCCGAACGCTGGTCCGCCCGGCACATGAACTGGCTCCACGCCTCGTGGGGCATCGGCGCTACGACGGGCCCGGCCGTGATCGCCTGGGCCGCCGTCGGCCCCGGCTGGCGGGCGGGCTATCACGTCATCGCCGTGGCCCAGCTTGGCCTGGCCGCGCTGTTCTTTGCGAGTCTCGGGCTTTGGCCGGACGGCGGAGCGAAGCGCGCGGGCGGCGCGGGCGGCGGGACCGCCGATGAGACCGCCCTCGAGACCTCCGGCGAGGCCGTCGTCGAGGGCGCCGTCGAGGCCGCCCTCGAGGCCCCCGGGACGCGGCGTTCCGGCTCCGGCGTCGCGCCGGCCTGGGCCGCCTGGCTCGCGCCCGGCCTCTACCTCGTCTACGCGGCCGCCGAGACGGGCACGGGGCTCTGGGCGGCTTCGGTCCTCGTCGATTCGCGGGGCCTGTCCGAAGCGGCGGCGGCCCTCGAAATGTCCTGCTTTTTCGGCGCGATCATGGCCGGACGGATCCTGACGGG
>DAINBW010000353.1:0-3798 GCA_036732745.1 Spirochaetales bacterium
CGGGCGGTCCTGCCGGCGGGCGTGGAGGCGGCCCGCCGCCTGAGCCAGGACGGCGCCGGCCTCGAGCTCGTCCTCCACCGCGGCGGACGGCCCCTCGTCGGCGCGGCCATCCGCCGCTCCCGCGCCGGCGAGCCGACCCGCGGGGCCCGCATCGCCGCCCGCGAGATCGGCGCGGAGGCGAACTGGCTCGTCCTGCCCGAGGGCGACGAGCGCCGCCTCGATTGCGGCTTCACCGTCGCGGGACTCGGCCGCTTCCTCGAAATCGTCGCCGCCCTGTAGCCGCCATCCGTCCCGGCCCGCCCGGATTTACGGCCATCCGCCGCGAGCCGCGGCCGGCCGCGCCGGTTCGCGGCGGTTCGCCCGGACGGCGCAACAAACGCGGCCCCCCGGGGGGAGCCGCGCCGCTTGCCGCGAAAGGGGCTTGGACTCAGGCCCAGCGCACGAGGCCGGGCACGAAGGATTCGACCAGGGCGGGATGCTTCGGAATGACGCGGACCGCGTAGCCCTGCTTGCCCGTCAGGAGGCACGCGACCTTGACGCGATACTCCCAACCGGTGCCGCGCCGCTCGCCGTGCGTCATCTCGAGGCGCTCCGGCTTCGCGATCTCGTCGCGGTTCGACAGGGGACCGTGGTAGAGCTCGACGGTCACCTCGGCGGGACTGAGCGCGCCGAGCTCGACGACGGCGCTCACCTCGACCTTGTCCCCGCGCTCCATCACCGGCTTGGCGTCGGTGCGGAGATCGGCCACCGCGACGGAGTGCCAGGCGCGGCGCGCCTTCTCCAGGTAGGCGGAAAGATCCTTCGCGGGCGCGAGGCCGGCCGCCGCCAAGCGGCGCGAGTTCTCGAGGGCGGGGAAGTAGAAGCGCTCCGAGTATTCCTTGAGCATCCGGTGCGAGGAGAACTCCATGCCCACGGTCCGCATGGAGGCCTTCATCATCCTGATCCACTCGCGGGGCAGGCCGTCGCGGCCCCGCTGGTAGAACTCGGGGACGATCTCCCGCTCGAGGAGGTCGTAGAGCGCCTCGCTCTCGATCTGGTCCTGGAGCTCCTCGTCCGCGTACATCTCGCCGGAGCCGATGGCCCAGCCGATGGAGGGCCCGTGCTTCGCGTAGGCCTCGGCCCACCAGCCGTCCAGCACCGAACAGTTGAGGACGCCGTTCATGCCGGCCTTCATGCCGCTCGTGCCGGAGGCCTCGAGGGGACGGCGCGGCGTGTTGAGCCAGACGTCGGAGCCCGAGGTCAGATAACGCGCCATCGTCATGTCGTAGTCCTCGAGGAAGACGATGCGGCTCTGCACCTCGTCCTTGCGCGAGAAGTGCACGAGCTCCTTGATGAGCTCCTTGCCGGGCAGGTCGTGCGGATGGGCCTTGCCGGCGAAGATGATCTGCACCGGCCGGTCGTGGTTCGACAGGAGCCGGAGCAGGCGGTCGGGATCGCGAAGGAGGAGGTTGCCGCGCTTGTAGGTGGCGAAGCGCCGCGCGAAGGAGAGCGTGAGCGCGTAGGGCGAGAGCGCGTCCTCGGCGCGCAGCAGCGCCCCCTCGCCCGCCCCGGCCCGCTTCGCGGCGCGCTTGATCCGGTCGCGCGCGAAGACCACGAGCCGCTCGCGGCGCCGCTCGTGGGTGCGCCAGAGCTCCTCGTCGGAGATGCGGTCCATGCGGTCCCACATCTCGAGGTTGGCGGGCTCGTCGTAGAAGCGGGGGCCGAAGTAGCGGTCCAGGAGCTCGAGCATGTTGTGCGAAATCCAGGTGCGCGGGTGGACGCCGTTCGTGACGGCGCCGATGGGCACCTCGCCCTCGGGGAGGCCGGGCCAGAGGCCCTTCCACATCTCGCGGGAGACCTCGCCGTGGAGGAGGGAGACGCCGTTGGCGTAGGCGGAAAGCTTGAGCGCCAGCACCGTCATGCAGAAGGGCTCGTTCATGTCCTCGGGCCGCTCGCGGCCGAGGGCCAGGAAGTCCTTCCACTCGAGGCCGAGCTCCTGGGCCCAGGGGCGGAAGTACTTTTCCATGAGGTCGATGCCGAAGCGCTCGTTGCCCGCGGGCACCGGCGTGTGGGTCGTGAAGATGTTGGTCTGGAGCACGGCCTGCGCGGCCTCCGCGAAGGAGAACTTGCGCTCCGCCATGATCTCGCGGATGCGCTCCAGCGCCAGGAAGGCCGAGTGGCCCTCGTTCATGTGCGTCGCCGCGACCTTGACGCCGAGGGCGCGCAACGCGCGGATGCCGCCGACGCCGAGGAGGAGCTCCTGGCGGATGCGGGTCTCCTTGTCGCCGCCGTAGAGGGCGGCGGTGATCGGGCGGTCCTCGGGGCTGTTCTCCTCGATGTTCGTGTCGAGGAGGTAGAGGGAGGAGCGGCCCACCTTGACCTCCCAGATCTGGGCGGCGATCAGGCGTCCGGCCATGGATACCGCGATCTTGATCGCGGCGCCGTCCTTGTCCAGGCAGCGGTGGACCGGCATGTTGTACCAGTCGTTCTCCGGGTAGGACTCCTGCTGGAAGCCGTCGGGGTTGAGGTACTGCTTGAAATAGCCCTGCCGATACAGGAGGCCGACGCCGACGAGGGGGAGTCCCATGTCGCTCGCCGTCTTCATGTGGTCGCCGGAAAGGATGCCGAGGCCGCCGGAATAGATGGGCAGGGAAACGTCGAGGCCATACTCCATGGAGAAGTAGGCCAAGGTCTCCGCGCGGCTCCCCTCGTACCAGGTCTCGCCCCGCTTGTAACGCTCGAACTTGGCGTTCACCTCCTTGAGGGCGGCGAGGTAGGAATCGTCCTGGGCGAGCTCGTCGTAGCGGTCCTGGGACACCATGCCGAGCATCTTGGCCGGATTCTGCGCGGACAAGAGCCACACGTCGTAGTCGAGGCGGATGAAGAGCATGATCGCCTCGAAGTTCCAGGATAGCCAGATGTTGTGCGCTATCTCCTCGAGTGGCGCGAGGGCCGCGGGAATCTTGGGCTTTACGGTATGGGAGATTATCTTCATCTTGGCCGCCTTAGGCGAAAGTTAGCCGGACTCGACGCGCGCGGCGAAGGACCGACGACATCGATAAGCCTAGCGGAGCGGGGGTGCCCCGTCAAGTGTAAACCGGTTTATATGTCGCCATCCCCCAGTTGTGGCCCCAAAAAAAGACATCGCCCCCAGAGGCGCGATGTCGGCGACGTTCTTACCTGGATTTTGAATGGAAGCCCCGGCCGGGCCGGAGGGGCCTAGCCCGCCGGGACCGATTCTCTAGAGGTCGTCATCCTCCGCTTCGGAAAGGACGCCGTCGCCATCCAGGTCCTCGCCGTAGTCCATGGACTTGATGAAGTTGGCGATGAACGTCTTCAGCAAGTTCGCGTTGGAAGACGCATTCAGCGCGACTTCTCCCGAGGTCGGCAAGACGATTTCCTTAAACCACTCGTTCATCCGGCAGGCGAGCAGGATGCTGTTTCTTGCGGCCTCGTCGACCTGCATATCAACCGCATTCGCGATTTCAGTAGGGGGCTTGAGGTCGATCTCGCGGCTTCCGCTATAGGCAAGAGCGAAAGGGACGCCGGCCTTATCGGTCCCATTGGGATACCACGTGCCGCTCAACGAAATGCTGGTGCCGTCGGCGAGCTTGAGCTCGACCTCCTCGTAGGGACCGGCGGGCAGGGTCACCTCGCCGAGGGAGGGATATATTCCGCCGGTCAGGAGATCGATCGTATACGATCCAGCAAACTCCCACTCGTCGACGCTTTCGGGATAACGCTCTTGCTCCGCGGCCGGAAGCTTGTCGAGGTCGAGTTCAAACTCGATCTCCTTGACGCCGATCGTGGCGCTTGTAA
>DAINBW010000354.1:0-3794 GCA_036732745.1 Spirochaetales bacterium
AATAGCGATATTGGGCGGCGAGGAACTCGCCGAATTCGGCGGGTGTCCCCGGCTTGACCACGACGCCGTTGGCGCCGAGGCGCTCGCGGGTCGGCGCGTCTTCGAGGGCTTTGGCGACCAGGCCGTTCAGCTTGGCGATCAGCGCTGCCGGTGTGCCCTTGGGTGCGAGTACGCCCCACCACGAGCCGGCATCCATGATCGACAACTCGACCCCCGCCTCTTTGAAGGTCGGCACGTCCTTGAAGAGGGGGTCGTCGAGGCCCGAAAGTTCGCCTTCAAGGGCGAGGTAGCCCTCGCGCCGCGTCGTCCGCGACAGCTCGACGAAGCGACGGATGAGAGGGCCGAGCGCCCTCTTTTCCTCGTCGCCGCAAGCGAGCCTGCGGGCGAGCTCCGCGTTCCATCGAATCATGCGGCTTCCTCCTCGGTTCTTCTGGGCTAAGTATACGCCGCCCAAAGCCTCCTTTCAAAGCGAGGAGAGACGCTCCGCGATTTTTTCGGCGAGACCGTCGCGATTCTCCGCGGTCAGCTCGACGATGGTCGCCGTTCCCGCCGGGAACCGCGCGGCGAGCTTGCCGGCGAGGGAGGGCCGAACGGTGACGACGAACGAGCACTGTCCCCGTTCCAGCGCTTCGGCGATCGCCTCGAGCAGGGGGCGAAACCCCGAGTCGAGCTCCAGCTCGAGGGGGCCGATTTCGTCGAGGAGGAGCAGCCTGGCTTTCGACGCCATGGCGGCTTGGAAGGCGGCGCCCGCCCAATGGACGGCCTCTCGGGAAAAAGAGAAGGGGGGCACGGATTCGTTTTCGGCGTCGAACCGGCCTTGTCCCAGATCCCGGCCTTCCACCGGCGCGTTTCCCGAATGGGGCCTGCTCGGTCCGAGGAGGGGGCCGCCCAGATCGATGGTTCGGGACCCGAGGCGTCGCGTCTCGCCCGATCCGAGGTCCTTGGCGAAGATCTCCATCGGGAGGCCGTCGGCGCGCCGTTCGCTCGGGCTCACGACGCCGCCCACCTCGATGCCCCGCTCCCGGAGAAGGGCGGCGATGCGGATCGCGGCGCTGGTTTTCCCTAGGCCCCGATCGCCGGAGAGAATGATGATCCTGGGTTTTCGGCCGGTCGGCATGCCTTAGTCTAGCCGACCGGCGGGCATCTGGGCAACGGTTCGGCGGGCTCGGAACCCGGCTTCGAGCCGGTGCCCGAGGCCCTTAGTCTCCGTCGCCCTTTCCCCGGTTCGCCGCAGCGCTCGCGAGCCGCGCCAAGGCCGCCATCGCGAAGGCGCCGCCATAGAGGGCGAGAGGGATGAAGGTCACTTCGTAGAGCCTCTCGAATCCGCGCCAGGCGTAGAGTCCTCCGACCAGCGCAAGATAAGAGGCCGCGATGGCCACCCGCGCCCACTTGGGCAGCTTGTAGGAGTACTGGCCCGTGAAGGCGAACATGAAAAGGAAGCCGGAGGCGAACATTATCCAGATGCCGGGGCCGGGGATGTCGCCTTCGTTGCCGGAAAGCGCCTTTTGGATCGCGATGAGGGGCCCGTGAAGTCCGACCATGAGCTCGAGGATCGCGACCCAGCCCTTGGAGAAATGGATCTCGGTGTTCGCGAAGGAGAGCTAGACAAGGAGGAGGAACATATAGAAGAAGCCGACGAGGAGGCCGTACTGGCCTTCCGCCGGATGGAACCAGAAGGTGTAGACGAGGGCCCAGGAGATGTAGAGCCCGTGCCACTTGCCGCTCCAGGCCAGGGCCGCGCGGTTCCACTTCGGCCCCTTGCCGAGGAACAAGCCGCGGAGGGGCGTCATCTGGTACAGGATGATGACCAACATGATGATGACGGAGAACTGGCTCGACCAAACGGGCACGTCTATCGCGATGCCGTCATACCAGAGCTGGGTTTGCAGGATGTGAAGCAGGATGAACACGGCGTTCACCGCGAGGGCGGCGATGTTGAGCCGCGAGAGTTTTCCCGGGTGCGGCTTTTCCTTCATCATGAGGATGACGATCGCCCAGATGGACAGCTGGTGGAGGATGTAGCCGATCCAGGGCGTGAGGCGATTGAGGAAGGTTCGGGTCGCGGGATCGGTCTGCCAGTAGTACCAGGCGGGGCCTTGGTCGGGGGCATGGGGCACGGAGGCGAGGAGCGGCCCCAAGGCCGCGATGAGAAGGGTGAGGGCGATCGCTCCGGCGATGGACCAGGCGAAAGCCCTGGTCGCGGGACTTGCTTTCATGTACACCTCTTTCGCGCAAGGCGCATAGGAAGAGTATAGCGAAGCCCTTTGTGAACGGCACCTGTTTTTGCGGCTTTGGTTCTAGAGGGGGACGCGAGGGACAGTGCTCAGCCTCGAGGGAGCGCCCTTGGGCGGCGAGGTTCGAGCACTGTCCCCGATATCCGTCCCCGATGTTCCCGACGGCGCCTTTTCTGGAGCCGACCCTCGAGCACTGTCCCCGATGTCGGTCCAGATTGTCGGTCCAGGTTCTCGTCGTTGCCCGCGCCTATGCCCGCCGGTTTTTTCGGCGGGGCGCCGGGGCGGGCGGGACCCGGGCCGGGGCCGCCGCCCTGTCCTAGACGGCCAAGCGCCGGTTTGTTTCCTTGAGCCGCTGGGACAGGCTGTCGATGATGCGGCGCGCGGCTTCGGCGTCGGAGCGCAGGAAATGGCGGAAAACGGCCGGAGGAAGCACGAAGAGCGTCGAGTCGCGCTCGGCCCGGGCCGTGGCGGTGCGTGGTTCGTCGAGCAGGGCGGCCATCTCGCCGACGACCTCGCCCGGGCCAAGGCGGGCCACCTGGCGCTCGCCGCCGCTCTCGCCGGAAGCGCCGAGATAGACGCCGACCTCGCCTGAATAGACGAAGTAGGCTTCGCGTCCTTCGCTGCCCGCCGCGAAGACCGTCTCTCCCGCCGCGAAGTTCCGCGCATAGGTCTTGAGGAGACGCTCCGGCGCCATGAAGAGGGCCTTCTCGATCCTGGTGGCGCCGCTCGCCTTGCTGACGCGGTAGAAGCGGCCGAAGAGGAGGGCGTCGAAATGCTCCGCGACGTAGGCGTACTCGGCGCAATAAAGGTAGAGGGTGAAAAAGGTGTAGACGTTGACGAGGAGGACGATGAGGGAGCCGAAGACGCCGTAGAGGAGTTCGTAGCGCGAGCCGCTCGCGAAGAGCTGGACCAGGGAGGAGACGATCCAGAAGGCGGCCATGCAGAACGCCGCGGCGATGGCGGCGGTCGAACGCCTCGGTTTGGCCGCGGGAATGAAGCGATAGGTGGCGTAGACGAAGACATAGAGGGCGAAGGCGGGGGCCGCCCCGAGAAGGGCGCGGATGGCGTCCGCGAGGGGGCTCGCGAGGAAGGCCGCCGGCCCTCCGCCTTCCCGGGCCAGGACGACGCGCGCGACCTGCGCGACGGCGAGCAGGGCCACGACGGAGACGAGGCAGGCCAACTCGATCGCGAAGGTGAGGAGGTTGTCCTTCACGGGCTTGTTGCGGCCGCTCGGGGCATGGATGAGCCGCAAGGAGCGCTGGATGGTGACGATGAAGAGCCGCGCGGCCCAGACGAGGGAAACGGCGCCGAAAGCCAGCGCGCCGCCGCCGAGCCCGCTTGAAAGGAAGTTCTTGATGCCGCCGCCGGCAGCGAGGGGGCCGAGGAAGGAGGCGACGAGTCCTTCGACCTCGGCGAAGGCTCGGGGATAGCGCCGGAGCAGGGCGCGGGCGAGGCCGAGGATCAAGAGCACCGCGGGCGTCGCGGAAAGCAGGAAGGCGTAGGCGCCCGCGGCGGCGTGGTTCGCCATCTCGTGCTCGGCGAAGCGCTCCGCGGTGAAAA
>DAINBW010000355.1:0-3793 GCA_036732745.1 Spirochaetales bacterium
CTCCGGGGCGGGGCCCTTCGTCGCGCAGGAACCGAGGGCCAGGATCGCGGCCGCGAGGGCCGGGGCCAGAAAGGCGGCCCGACGAGCCGCGGCGGCGGCGGGCGGGCGGGCGGGCCGCGCCGCCCTCGACGCCGGAGCCATCAGCGCCGCCACCAGAAGGCGTTGGCCGGGCTGATCAGTTCGAAGCCGGAATCCTGAAAGGTCTTTTTCTCCCGTTCGTAATCGGCGGGGTTCATCCGGAGGCCGACCACTTCGAGGTTTTTCATCACGTAGGCGTCGAGGAAGGCCAGGACCTCGCGGGTCCCGGTGGCGGAGAGCGTCGCGGCGTAGCCGAGGAAGTAGTCGGCGGAGGCCGCGCCCCACCAGAAGGCGAGGGATTCGACGAGGCCGTCGGCCGTCTCGAGGGAGAGGAGCCGCGCGTCGAGCAGGCGGCGGCGCGCCGCCTCCACGTCCTTGTCGGAGAAATAGCCCGGCTCCGTTTTCATGGTCGTGATCTCGTAGCCGCGCACGCGTTCCTTGAACCGCCGCGCCCGGTCGATGGCCGGCAGGGCCGGATCGACGGCGAAGTAGGCGGAGATCGAGAGGATGCCGCCCTCGCGCTGGCTCAGGTAATAGGCGGAAATCGCGTCCTTGCCGTAGAGCTTGGGCGTTTCCTTCGTCACCGCCTTCTTGAAGCGACCCTCGGGATCGGCGACCAGCGCGGTCCAAAGGTCGGCCGCGTGACTCGCGGCGGCGTCGGACCGCAGGTCCGGGGCGCGGTACCGCGCCTCCACGAGGGCGATGCCCTCCGGCAGGGAGGGATCGGGATAGGCGATCCAGGTCGGCCGCGCGACGCCCAGCTTGGGGTGGGCGGGGAGGGGCTGCTTCCAGGGATCCTCGCCGGCCTTCCAGGAACCGAAGAGCTCCTTGGTCGCCTGGAAGACCTCCTCGGGCTCGACGTCGCCGCCGACGAAGAGGGCAGCGTTGTTGGGAACGAGGTAGGTCGCCGCGAGCTTCTGGAGCCCTTCGGCCGTGGCGGCGTCGACGCTCTTCTCCGAGCCGGCGGCGTCGCGGCGCCAGGGGTACTTGGAGAAGAGCCGGCGCGTCATCGCCGCCTCGTAGACGAGGTCGGGGTCGGCCTCGCGGGCGCGGAGCTCGGCGGCAACGAGGGCCTTCTCGGCCGCGAGCGCCGCGCCCTCAGCCGGAAGCGCGCCGCGCGCGAAGCGCTCGGCCCAAAAGCGGAGCCCCTGGGCGGTCTTGTCGGCCGGGAGCCTCAGCCAGTAGCTCGAGGTTTCCGCGCCCGTCGCGCCGTTCCATTCCGCGGCGCCGATGCGGGCCAGCTCGGCCCTGAGCTCGGCGGAGGCACCCGGGCCGCCGTGGCCGCGAAAGACGAGGTGCTCAAGGAGGTGGAACCAGCCGGCCGTCTCGGCGCTTTGGCCCATCGCGCCCCCGCGGAAGGACAACTCGACGCGGGCCAAGGGAACCGCGCGGTCCTGGTAGACGAAAAGCTCGAGGCCGTTGTCGAGTTTGTAGCGGAAGAGCCCGTTGTAGGAGGTCGTCTCGGCGCCGAGAGGCAGGAGCGCGAGGGCGCACAGAAGCGCGAGTATCGTCCGTTTCATGAGCTGTCTCCTCATCGATGGGTCCGGACGACGCCGGTTCGTGGCCATACTAGACCGCGCCTCCCGGGATGTCAAGGAAAGCGTCCCGGCGGGAGATCCCGGCGCCGGTCGCGACGGGCGGGATCGGCCGACCCCTGTCTTGTCCCTCGCCGAGGGTCCATGCTAGCCTTGGGAACTCCTATGTTTCCCGCCCGCGCCGGCAGAATCCCGTATCGACGCCGTCCCGATACCCTCCCCGGAAGCGCCTCCCTCGAGGCGCGTCTCGCCGCGGCCATCCGCGCGCGCGTCCTCGGGGCGGCGGGCCCATTGGCCGGCGTGGCGGCCGGCGGCGAACCGGCTTTCGCCCCTCCGCCGGAGCTCCGGCTCGAGGCGCCGCCACCCACGGGCAAGCTGGGCCTTCGCCCGCGCGTCCGCGGCTTCCTCCGCGGCCTCGCCCTCGGCGTCTTCCTGGCCCACGCCTCCTATATACTCGCGACGAGCCTCCTCATCGGGGTCTACCGCTTCGCCGATCCCTCCGTCACCGTCCTCATGGCCTACCGAAAGTGGGGCTTCGACTGGAAGCTCGAACGCCCGCGGCCGCTGCGGCTCAAGCAGGTGCCGACCTACGTCCGGCGCATGCTCGTCTCCGTCGAGGACGGCAAGTTCTACGAGCACTTCGGCCTCGACTTCGAGGCCTTCGAGCGCGCCCGCGAGATCAACGCCCGCCTGAAGCGCCCGCTCTACGGCGGTTCGACCCTCACGATGCAGGTCGCCCGGACCCTCTTCCTCGTGCCCGAGAAAAGTTATCTCCGCAAGTACCTCGAGGTCATCGCCGCGCTCGAACTGGAGCTCATCCTGCCGAAGGAGCGCATCCTCGAGCTGTATTTCGGCTACGCCGAATGGGGCAAAGGCGTCTTCGGGATCGAGGCGGCCGCCCGGCACCATTACGGCCGGAGCCTTTCCCGCCTCTCGCGGGAGGAGACGGCGCGGCTCATCGCCCTCCTGTCGTCGCCGATCAAGTACCGGCCCGCGACGCTCGAGCGCAGCGGCATCCTCCGCGAGCGCTACCAGTACCTCCAGCGCCGCTACCTCGAGCAGTGACCGCGCGCCGGCGCTTCCGGCCGTTTCCGCTACTTCTTGAGCAGTCTCGTCAATTCCCGGTCGAAGGCGTCGGCGAAGCCCTTGAGCTCCTTCGGTCCCCAGCTCCGGCCCCGCGGCGACTCGGGCGCGAGCCCCAGGGCGCGGAGCTCGGCGGCGCGGTCGCGGAGGGATCGCCGCTCCCGTACGTTTTCCAGGGTGAAGCTCTCGCCGCGGTCGTTGAGGACGGCGACGCCCTTTTCCGCGAGCCGTTCCGCCAGGGGCAGGTCGCGGGTCACGACGAGGTCCCCCGGCTCCGCGAGCTCGACGAGGCGGTCGTCGGCGGCGTCGGCGCCGGCCTCCACGAGCTCGAGCGCGGCCGGGGCCTCGAGGCGCAGGGGCTTCGCGGCGACGACGAGGAGGCCGAAGCGGGGCTCGGCGCCGGTTTCCCGGGCCTTGGCCGCCTCGGAGGCGGCGCGGCGCGAGAGCAGGCCGCGGATCTCGGCCTGGAGGCTGTCGCCGTCCGCGAGGAGCTTCACGCCTCCGCTCCCAAGCCGGCGGCGCCGCGCGGCGGCACGGAGGCCCGGTAGGCGAGGCCGGCGCCGGAAAGGCGGTATTCGCCCGAGTCCGCGCGGACGAAGGCCGAACCGCCGCGGCCGAGCTCCAGGGCCCCGCCGCCTTCCTCGAGGAGGAGCTTCCCTTCCACGCACAGGAGTATCTCGGGGCCGGCGGGCCGGCGCCTCGCCGCGGCGCCGGGCAGGGGCGCGATGCGCGACAGCTGGAAGTCGGGGGCGAAGGGGGGATAGAGCTCCTCGTCCGGAGCGACGCGCGTGGGCAGGAAGCTCGAGGCGCGCTCCGGCTTGAAGCTCAGCACGGAGATCAGTTCCGGGACGTCGATGTGCTTGGGCGTGAGGCCTCCGCGGATGACGTTGTCCGAATTCGCCATGATCTCCAGGGCCGTGCCCTCGAGGTAGGCGTGGAGCTCCCCCGGCGGGATGGCGATGGCCTCGCCCGGCTCCAGGACGACGTGGTTGAGGAGGAGGGGCGCGAAGGCGCCGACGTCGCCGGGGTAGAGTTCGAAGAGGCGGGCCACCCAGCGGAAAGCCTCCTCGCGGCCGGCAGGCGCCCGGCCTTCGGCG
>DAINBW010000356.1:0-3764 GCA_036732745.1 Spirochaetales bacterium
CCGGAAAGGCCTTCGGATCGGCGCGGGGCCGCCGCGACGGCGGTTGGAGGGAGGCCCGCGCGCGGCCCCTCGCGGGGCCGCGCGGGTTCTCGGGGAGCCTAGCGCTTGGAGCCGATGTCCTTGTTCCAGCGCTCGACGAGGCGGGTCTTGTTGTCCGCGTCCCACTGGAGGTCCTGCTTGACCGTCTTCACGTCCTCGAGGCTGAAGGCAACGGGATTCTTGGTCGCGAGCTTGGAGAGGGGGACGACGTACCACTTGCCGATGATGTCCTGCGCGGGCTTGCCGAGGATCCAGTCATAGAGCTTCTTGGCGTTGACGGGATCCTTGCCGTCCTTGACGAGGGACATGGAGGCGACTTCGTAGCCGGTGCCCTCGGTGGGGATGGTGATGACGACGGGCGCGCCCTCGACCTTGAGCTTCACCATGTCGTGGGCGTAGCCGATGGCGATGGGGATCTCGCCGATCGCGACGCTCTTGCTTCCGGCGGCGCCGGACTTGGTGTACTGGTCGACGTTCTTGTCGAGCTTGGCGAGGTAGTCGAAGGTCTTCTCCTCGTCGCCGCCGAAGACGTAGCGGAGCGTCGTGACGACGTTGTAGGCCGTGCCGGTGAGGCTCGGGTTGCCGACGCGGATCTTGCCCTTGTACTCGGGCTTGAGGAGGTCGGCCCAGGTCTTCGGCGGGACGATGCCCTGCTCGGCGGCGACCTTGGTGTTCGTGATGAAACCGAGGGGGCCGACGTAGAGGCCGATCCAGTAGTTCTCGGCGTCGCGATACTGGACGGGCGTGTTGGAGGCCAGGCGGGAGACGTAGGGCGCGGT
The DNA here is from genome assembly GCA_036732745.1 of Spirochaetales bacterium. Taxonomy (GTDB): domain Bacteria; phylum Spirochaetota; class Spirochaetia; order Treponematales; family Rectinemataceae; genus JAEUJG01. The sequence continues at coordinate 819 of DAINBW010000356.1, forward strand.
CAGGCCCTTCTTCTTGGCGCTCATGTGGTTGAGGCCGACGCCGCCGACCCAGATGGAGGCCTGGGGATTGGCCTTCTCGGCCTCGAGGCGGGTCTCCGCCTCGCCGCCGGCCAGGCGCTGCCAGTTGACCTTGATGCCGGTCTCCTTCTCGAACTGGTCGAAGAGCTCCTTGGCGAGGGGCTCCTCGAGAGTCGTGTAGGCGCCGACGGACTGGGCCTGGGCGGAGACAAGGCCCGTGAAAGCCAGGAGGATGACGAGTGACGCGAGAATCCTCTTCACGATGACTCCTTTCGGAAACGGCGCCGGGCGCCGTTTATGGGAACAATGTGAGCAAAGTGTAAACTGGATTTGCCTTTCTGAAAAGATCGATCGTAAAACCGGTCAACTTGGGCGCTTTTCGCGAGCATGTCACCGCGGGGCCATTCCGCACTTGCGAAGCGTCCCCGGAGAAGCGATAGTATCCGTATCGCATCGGGAGAAAGACCAATGATTAAATCGAGTCCTGCCGGGACGCCGTCGCCGCGCCGCGCCCTTCGCCGCCGGATCCTGGTCGCCGGAATCGTCCTCCTCGCCGCCGGCCTCGGTCTCGCCCTCGCCAACTGCGGCAGGAAGCCGATCCCCGTCGGCGTTTCCCTCACCCTCACCGGCTTCACCTCGCAAATCGGCGTCACGGGCCGCAACGGCATCGAACTGGCGGCCGAGGCGATCAACGCCTCGGGCGGCGTGAAGGGCCGGCCGATCAAGCTCCTCGTCCGGGACGACGGCGACGATCCGGACAAGGCGGTCGCCGCCGACGCCGAACTCCTCGCGGAGGGAGCGGTCGCCATCGTCGGCCACATGTCCAGCCGCTCCGGCCTCAAGGCCGTGCCCTTCCTCAACGAAAAGGAAGTGGTCTTCGTGAGCCCGACCATCTCCTCCACCGATTGGAGCGGCCGGGACGATTACTTCTTCCGGCCCATCGGCCCCAACGACCTGCAGGGCAAGGCCCTGGCCGCCCGCGCCCGGGAACTCGGCCTGTCCAGGGCCGCGGCGCTCTACGAAAGCACGAACCGCGCCTATACCTACAAGGTCTACGAAAGCTTCGCCGAGTCCTTCACGGCGGCGGGCGGCGCCGTCGAGGCCCCGCTCACGTTCTCCATCGCCGAGGAAAACGACTACGCCGACCTGGCGCGGCGCCTCCTCCGCGGCCGGCCCGACTGCATCCTGTCCGTCGCGGGTCCCATGGAAAACGCCCGGCTCTGCCAGGAGCTCGCCAAGCTCGGCTCCGACCTGCCGGTCTTCGCGGGCATGTGGTCCATGAACGCCGACCTCATCGCCAACGGCGGCGAGACGGTCGGCAGGATGCGGGTGGCCGGCGTCATGGATCTCGAAGACCGGCGGGAGGCCTTCGCCGCCTTCCGCGAGGCCTACGTCGCCCGCTTCCGCCAGGAGCCCGCCTTCGCCTCGATGTTCGGCTACGAATCCCTCATGCTCCTCGCGGAGGGCATGCGGCGCGCGAACGGCCTCTCGGGTGACGCGATCAAGAAGGCGATCCTCGGACTCCGGAACTTCGAGGGTCTCCAGGGACCGCTCGAGATCGACGCCTACGGAGACTGTCGGCGCCCCTATCGCGTCTTCGCCGTCCGCGGCGAACGCTTCGTCCCGGACCAGGGCTGACGCCGGGCCCCGGGACAGGACATAAGCCCCATGCGCAGCCTCAGGCGTTTCATCGCCGCCAGCCTCATCGCCCTCGCGGCCCTGCCGAGCCTCCTCACGGCGATCGTCGCCGGCCGCCTCATCCAGGCCAACGTGACGGCCGGCATCGAGGCCTCGCTCTCCGCCCTCGCGGGCTCGGTCGCCATGGAATCCGAGCTCTACCTCCGCACCCCGGCGCGGCTCCTCGACGCGCTGGCGCGCTTCCTTGAGGAGGACCAGGCTCCGGGCGCGGTCCAGGGCTTCGTCGCCAGCCTCGCGGCGAGCCACGAGGAGGTGTCCGCGATGGTGCTCCTCGACGAGCGGGGCAGGGTGGCGGTCATCGCGCCGGCGAACGGCCCCATCCTCGGCGACGATTTTTCGCGGCAGCCGGCCTACATGGCCGCGCGGCGGAACCAGGACGGCGCGCCGGTCTTCTCCGTTCCCTACATCTCGCCCATCGACGGGAAGGTCACCGTGGCGGTCTACCGGAAGCTGGGCGACCGGACCGGCCTCGTCCTCCTCGCCCTGGACGCGATGGGCCGCTTTTTCGAAGGCCTCCGGGTCTCCCCGCGGGACGCCGTGGCCCTCGTGGACGGCGACAACCGCTTCATCGCCCACACCGACCGGCGCCACGTCGAGGAACAGCGCTACGAGTTCCGCTCGCGGGAACGCGGCATGGCGGAGACCAAAGACGACGGCCGCGACTACCTTCTCCTCTCCCGCAAGGTGCCCGGCCACCAATGGAAGGCCCTCTATTACCGGGACCGGGAGGAGGCCTACGCCCTCCTCGGCGGCTTCATCGCGCGCCTCGCCGCGCTGGCCGTCGCGGCGACCCTCCTGGCCCTACTCGTCGCGGCGCGGGCCGGCCGCGCGATGACCGCGCCCTTCTCCGACATCAGCGCCAAGATGCGCGAAGTGGCGGCGGGCCGCTACTCCGACCGGATCGGCGGGCGCTGGTCCGAGGAGTTCGACGCGATAGCCGAAACCTTCAACGCCATGGCCGACTCCGTCGAACGGCGCGACCTCGCCCTGACGGCGAGCGAGGCCCGCTACCGATCCCTCTTCTACGACAGCCTCGTCCCCTCCCTCCTCGTCGATCCGGCCACGGGCGCCGTCCGGGAGGCGAACGCCGCGGCCGCGGACTTCTACGGCTACCGGCCCGAGGAGCTGACCGGCATGCGGATGCGGGACATCGACATCCTGCCGGCGCGCAGGCTCCTCGCCGAGATGGCCAAGGCCAAGGCGGCCAAGCGCCGGCGCGTCCTCCTCCGC
>DAINBW010000357.1:0-1503 GCA_036732745.1 Spirochaetales bacterium
CCTCGATCTTCTTCAACATGATCACCGGCTACTCCGCCGTGCAGGAGCTCCGCCACCTCGCGGTCGCGCCCTTCGACCTGAAGGCGCGCATCGTCGCCGCCATCGAGCGGGAGGCCCAGCGCTCCAGCCCCGAGGCGCCCGGCCTCGTCATGGCCAAGATGAACTCCCTCGTGGACGAGGACGTGATAGCCGCCCTCTACCGCGCGAGCGCGGCGGGCGTCAAGGTGATGCTCAACGTGCGGGGCGTCTGCATGCTCGTGCCGGGCGTCGCGGGCCTCTCCGAGAACATCAGCGTCGTCAGCGTCGTCGGCCGCTACCTCGAGCACGCGCGGGTCCTCTACTTCCGCAACGGCGGCGCGGAGGAACTCTACCTCTCGAGCGCGGACTGGATGCCGCGCAACCTCGAACGCCGCGTCGAACTCATGTTCCCCGTCCTGGACGAGGCCCTGCGCTCCCGCGTCAAGGACATCCTCCTCGCCTATTTCCGCGACACGGCCAAGGCCCACCGCCTCGGCCCCTCCGGCCGCTGGAAGAAGGTCGTTCCCGCCGAGGGCGAGGGAGCCTTCTCCGCCCAGGCCTGGTTCTACGAGAGCGTGAAGCGGCGCCACGCCGCGGAGGAGAATCCCGCGGAACGCGAGCTCCAGGTCCGGCGGCGCCCGAGCTAAGGCCGGGCCGGAGCTTGGGGCGGGCGGGCAAGCGGCGCGGGGATGCGCTAGGCTTAAGGCATGAAGCGCCACTTCGCCCTCCTCCTCGCCTTCCCCCTCCTGGCCGCGGCCTGCGGACCCTCGGCCTGCGTGGCTCCGGCGCCCGAACCGCCGGCCGCCTACCGCGACCTCCCGAAGCCCGCCTCGAACCCCGCCCTCCCCGACCCCCGCGCGGCCGCCCTGGCCGCGGGCGCCCTCGAGGTCTTCGAGTACCGCGGCGAACGGCTCGACTCCCTGGAAAACTACCGCGACAACTCGATCAAGGGCCCCCAGGCCGTCGATCCTGAGACCTATCGCCTCGAGGTGGGCGGCCTCGTGGAGCGCCCCCTCTCCCTCAGCTACGAGGAAGCGCTGGCCCTGCCCTCCTTCCAGCGCCTCGTCACCCTCCACTGCGTCGAGGGCTGGACCGCGACCGTGCTCTGGGAAGGCCCGCGCGTCCTCGAACTCCTCGATCGCGCCGGCGCCGACCCCCAGGCGAACACCTTGGTGCTCTACGCGGCCGACGGCTATTCGACCACGATCCCCCTCGACGACCTCAAGGCCCGCGACATGATCCTGGCCGCGAAGTCCAACGGCCTTCCCTTGAGCCATGCCCGCGGCTTCCCCTTCCAGCTCGTGGCCGCCGACAAATGGGGCTACAAGTGGATCAAGTGGGTGACCCGCCTCGAAGTCTCCGCCGACGCCAAATTCCGCGGCTTCTGGGAAGAGCGGGGTTACAGCCTCCGCGGCGAGCTCGACGAGGCGCGCTACGAGGAGGGTCCCTCGCCGGAGGGCGCCGCGGTCAAGTAAGGCGCCGCCG
>DAINBW010000357.1:1603-3760 GCA_036732745.1 Spirochaetales bacterium
CGACGCCCCGCCCGGCCTACACTCGAAGGCGGAGGCGACAAGCGATGAAGAAAGTCTGCGTGCTCCTGGCCGACGGATTCGAAGAGGTCGAGGGCCTGACGCCCATCGATTACCTGCGCAGGGCGGGCCTCGAGGTGCGCGTCGCCGGCGTCACCGGCAAGGACGTCGTCGGAGGCCACGACATCCGCGTGGACACCGACATCACCGTCGACGAAATGGACGAGGACTTCGACGCGGTCGTGATACCCGGCGGCGGCCAGGGCTCCAAGAACATCGCCGCCGACGCGGACTCCGTCGAGCTCATCAAGCGGCACTTCGCCGCCGGAAAACTCGTCGCCGCCATCTGCGCCGCGCCGGTCGTCGTCCTCCACGAGGCCTGCGGCATCCTGGCCGGCCGCCGTTTCACCTGCTTCCCCGGGCTCGAGGGCAAGGCGGCCGGCGCAACCTTCTCCCCCGACCGCGTCGTCGCCGACGGGAACCTGATCACCTCCCGCGCGGCGGGTTGCTCCGGCGAATTTTCCTACGCGATCATCAACCACCTCCTCGGCGAGGAGGCGGCGGACAAGCTGGCCGAGACGGTCCTCCTCGGCTAGGACGCGCCCCGCGGCGCCGGGCCCTGTCGGCGCAGGCCAACCCGCTTTGGCGCGCGCGGGCTTCATCGCCGCGGCGCCGGGCCGCAGTGCCGTGGCGCAATGCTCCGGCGCGCTCCGGCCCGCTTGCCCAAGTCGCCGCGCCGGCGGGATACTGGCAAGGTGAAAAAACTGCTCTCCTCCATCCCGGACGCCCGCGTGCGGTCATCCTTGGCCGCCTCCACCGTGGACGCGGGGCTCTGGGCCCTCATGTTCGGCTTCGCGGAATACTTCATCCTGCCCTTCGCCATCCTCTTCGGCGCCGACGCCCTCCAGACCAGCCTCGTCTCCGGCATGGGCCAGCTCGGCGTGGCCGCCGCCCAGCTCCTTGGTCCGCCCCTCGTCGTCCTCTTGGGTTCGCGTCGCCGCCTCGCGCGCGGCGCCATTTTCATCCACGCCACGAGCTGGGGGGCGCTCTACGCGGTCGCCACGCTCACCCGCGAACCCTGGACTATCGTGGCGCTCTACTCGCTAGGCCTCTTCGCGACCTCCCTGGCCGGCCCCGGCTGGCTTTCCTGGATGAACGACCTCGTCCCCCCGCGGATCCGCGGCGCCTTCTGGGGGGAGCGGAACCGCGTCGCCGGCCTGGCCCAGTTCGGCGCCATCGCCGTTGGCGGCCTCATCCTCCGCCTCGCCGAACCCGCGGGCCGGACCCTGGAGGCCTTCGGCCTCCTCTTCGGCCTCGCCGCCCTCGCCCGAGGCCTCTGCGTCGTCGTCCTCGGCCGACAACATGAGCCGCCCCTCGCCCCGCCCGAACCCGGCGAGGAAGTGGGACCGCGCGCCTTCCTGCGCGCCGTCCGCGGCACGGGCTTCGGACGCTTCGTCGCCTTCGCGGTCCTCCTCACCTTCTCGACGAACGTGATGGGGCCCGTGTTCTCCGTCTACCTTCTCAAGTCCCTCGGCCTCGACTACTTCTCCTACACGGCCGTCACGATGATAGCGATGGTCCTCTCCTTCCTCGCGATGGCCTACTGGGGCCCGCTCGCCGACCGTTTCGGCAACCGCCGCATCCTCCTCGTGACCGCCGGCGCCCTGCCCCTCGTCGCCCTCGGCTGGGCCTTCGCGCGCACGATCCCCGCCATGCTCGTCCTCCAGGCCTTCTCCGGCTTCGTCTGGGCCGGCGTGAACCTCGCCACGACGAATTACGTCTTCGACAGCGTGCCGAGCCGCAAGGTCGCGGGCACGATGGCCGGCTTCAACGCGCTTTCCAACGTCGCCGCCTTCTCGGGCTCGCTCGCGGGCGGCCTCCTCGCCACCGCGGTCGCCGGCCTCCGCCTGCCCTTCCTGGCGCCGGGCAACCTCGAGCTCGTCTTCCTCGCCTCCGCCCTCCTCCGCTTCCTCGTCTACGTCTTTCTGGGCAAGGGCTTTCCCGAACCTCGGCAAGTCGAACGCTCGCCTTCGCTGCCGCATTTCTACGTCTACCAACCCTTCACGCGGATCGTCGGGCGCTTCATGACGCTGCCGGAGGAGGAGAACGAAGGGGGAGAAGCCGGGAGCTGATCCAGCGCCGCGGGCGGGCGCGGACGGC
>DAINBW010000358.1:0-3758 GCA_036732745.1 Spirochaetales bacterium
TGGCGCCGAGGGCGCCCATCGTGTTGATGATGCCGTTCGCCTCGGAGCGGAACTCGCCGGGGATCGTGTCGGGCATGAGCGCGACGACGGGTCCGCGGACGGACTGCTTGAAGAGGTTGAGGCCGAAGATCACGAGGAGGAGGGCGCCGACGGAACGGGCCGCGGCGTAGGGAATGAGGGAAAAACAGACCGCGGAGAGGGGCAGCAGCGTGATGATGTAGGGCATCCGCCTGCCGATCCTCGTCCTCGTGTTGTCCGACCAGAGCGAGACGAAGGGAATGAGGAACACCGCCAGGATGTTGTCGAGCGTCATGAGGCCGCCGACGATCCAGTTCTTCGCGATGTACTTGCCGAGGAAGATGGGAACGTAGGTGTCATAGAGGATGTCCATGAGGCCCATGGTGAAGAAGCCGAATCCGATCAGGAAGGTGAGGCCCAGGTACTTGCCGAAGCCCTTTTTTTTCTCTCCCATGCGATCTCCTTTCGATGCCGTTGTGCGATGCCGTTATGCGATGCCGTTATGCGATGCCGTTATGCGATGCCGTTGTTCCGTCCGCGCTAGAGGAGCCTCGTAGCCCCGACGGGGCGGACGTCGAGGGGCAGGACCGAGCCCGCGCCGAAGTACCGTTCCATGAGTGCCCGCCAGCCCTCGAAGCGGGCCGCGGGAACGTAGGCCTGGATCGTGCCGGCGAAGCCGCCGCCGTGGACCCGCGCCGCGCCCTCGCCGGCGAGGTGCCGCTCGGTCAGGGCGAGCGCGAGGGAGAGCCCCTGCTCCGCCGGCGCCGCCGGGGGATAGAGGTTCTGGAGAAGCCGCCAGGAGGAGTCGCCGGAGGCCCTGACAAGGCCGAGATAGGCGGCGAGGTCGCCCGCTTCCAGCGCCGCGGCCATCGCGGGGACGCGCGCGTCCTCCGCCGCGAAGTGGAGCGCGCGGAGGAGGGCGCGGTCGCCGCAGGCCGCGCGGATTTCCGGGCCGCGCTCGACGAGAAGCCCGGGCGGAACCTCGCGGAGCGCGCCCTTTCCGAGGAAGGCCGCGACGGCCTTCATCTCCGCGGGGACCGCGGCGTAGTCGTCGGTCAGGTCGGCGTGGCTGCCTCCCGTGTTCACGACGGCGAGGACGAGGCCGGCGGCCCTAAAGTCGAAGTCCAGGCGGCGCACCAAGGGGGCCGCGGGATCGCCGAAGTCGATGGCGACGATGCCGCCGACGGCGGAGGCCGTCTGGTCCATGAGCCCGCAGGGCTTGAGGAAAAATCGGTTCTCCGCGAATTGCCCGATCTTGGCGAGTTCCACGGGATCGACGGTCGCGCCGGCGAGGTCGGCCATGATCGCGCCGAGGAGGACCTCCACGGCGGCGGAGCTTGAAAGGCCCGAGCCCGGGAGGACGGTGGAGGAGATGGTCGCGTCGAAGCCCCGCGGGGCGACGCCGCGGTCGGCGAGGCCGCGGGCCACGCCGCGCACGAGGGCCGCGGTCCCGCCGGCCTCCGATGTCCGCGGCTCGAGGTCGGAGAGATCCACGACGATCGGCTCGGACCAGCCTTCGGAGAGGATGCGGACGCCGGTATCGGCGGGGGGGCGGGGCAGGACGCAGGCGAGGGCGTCGAGGCCGACCGCCGCGGCGAGCACGCGTCCGTGGTTGTGGTCGGTATGGTTGCCGCCGAGTTCGGTGCGTCCGGGCGCGGAATAGAAGCGCGGATCGCAGCCGCGCGCGGCGGGCGATTCGGCCGAAAGCCGGCGGGCCAGCGTCTTCATGCGGCCAAGGGCCGCGTCGACGCCGCGCGCTCCATAGGCCTCGGCGAGGATGGCGCGGGTCCTTTCGCTCGCGAGTCCCTCTTCGTACGACATGCCAAGCTCCTTCGCGTAGGGTGACGGGAAGCGCTCCCGGCGTTCCCATGGCCGCCCCCCGGGCCGCCGTGGGGATTGTAGCAGAAAGCGCGGCCCCGCGAAAGAAGCGTCGCGAAACGCCCGGTTCGCGCCCCAAGCGGCCGCCTCTCCTTTGACACGCGCGTGCGCCCGGATTAAGATCAGTTCGTGCAACGACAAGAATCGCGAATCCGCCTCCTCCCCCTCCTCGCCGCGCTGTTGATCGGCGCTTCGGCCGTCGGTTTCGCCTATTATTTCCGCGCCTTCGTCGCGACGACGGATCCCGCCCTGCTCGCTTCCGACGCGGCGGTCCAGGTGGAATCATCGGCCCTGGGGCTCGTCTTCCTGCCGCTTTCCGGCGCCAAGGAGCTGGGCCTGGCCTTTTACCAGGGTGCCCGCGTCCCGCCGGAGGCCTACGCCTATCTCGGCAGGGCCGCCGCGGCCGCCGGCTATCCCGCGGTCATCCTCAAGACGCCGCTCAATTTCGCGGTCTTCGCCCCGGGCAAGGCCGCGGCGGCGGCCGCCGCCCTGCCCCAGGTCCGACGCTGGGTCCTCGGCGGCCATTCCCTCGGCGGCGCCATGGCGGCCGTCCGCGCCGCCAAGGCGCCCGAAGCCGTGGCCGGGCTCCTCTTCCTCGCGTCCTACCCGGGCGGCGGCACCAAGCTCTCCGGCGCCGCCTTTCCCGTCCTGACCATCTCCGCGACGAACGACGGCCTCGCCACGCCCGCAAAGGTCGCGGCCGCCCGGAAGAACCTTCCGCCGGGCGCCCGCCACGTCGTGGTCGCCGGCGGCAACCACGCGCAGTTCGGCGAATACGGACCGCAGGGCGGCGACGGCGCCGCCGACATACCCGGCGCGGCCCAGCGCCGGGCCGTAGTCGAGGAGGCGTTGCGCCTCCTCGGCGAGGCCGCCGCGCGGCCCTAGGGCAAAAGGGAGGAGCGCATGCTCGTGAGAAGCCTCGACGCGATCATCGCCGGCGCCGCCCCGGGCCTCGGCAGGCGATGGACCAAGAAGATCAAGGAAGCGGTCAACCTCAAGGCCTTCGGGGCGCTTCCCGAGGAGGAGCTCGTCTCGATCCACGACGAGGTGATGGCCAAACTCTCCCGCTGGTTCGTGAACGAGGCGGACAAGAACGAGATCGGCGCCTTCTTCGTGATGATGGGCAAGGAGTACTGCGCCCTGGGCGTGCCCATCTCGGAGCTCACCTGGGCCCTCCTCCTCGACCGCAAGGCGGTGACCGAGTTCCTCGTGGAGAACGACGACCTCGAGGGCGCGCATCGCATCTATGCCCTCATGGAGGCCGCGGATCGCGTCTCCGATTTCTTCATGCTTGGCGCCTACTACATCACGCGGGGCTATCTCGAAGAGACCTTCCTCCGCATGCGCAAGGGCGAGAAGCTTTCCGACACGGCCATGCAGAAGTACTTCAAGGACGATTTTTTCTTCAAGTAGGATCGAATGAAAGGGGCTGGAAGGCGATGTCGACGGGAGGATTGACCAGGAGCGCCCTGTTCGCGGCGGGAACCGCGCAGGCGGCGGTGACGGCCGTGGCCGCGCTGCGGCCCGCCCCGCCGCGCGCCCTGGCCCTCGTCGTCGCCGTGGGCTTACTGGCCCTGCTCCGCTACGCCGCCATCGCCGGACTTGGCGGAACGATGGGGCGCAACGCGCCGCTCTCGACGGCCTGCGCGGCCGGCTGGGCCGCCTCCTTCGTCCTCCTGGCCTTCGCCCTGTTCCTCGCCGGACGGCGCGATCCCGCGGCCCTGCCCTGGGGCGCCGCGGCGGCCTGCGCGGCGCCGCTCGCCCTCTTCGCCTGGTCGGTGGCCGCGGCCCTCCTGGCCGTCCTCCGCGGGGGCCTCGGTTCCGGCCCCGCGTGGCGCGCGGCGGGCGGAACGGCGGGCGGA
>DAINBW010000359.1:0-3733 GCA_036732745.1 Spirochaetales bacterium
CGCGACGGGCGGCGGAGTAGGAGCCGCTTTTTCCGCCGAGCGCGGCCTTCCTTAGCTCATAGACGGCGATCTGCACCGCCTGGGAGAGGTTGAGCGAGGGAAAGATCTCCGAGGTCGGGATGTGGACGGCGAGGGAACAGGCGGCGAGCTCCTCCTCCGAGAGGCCGTTCTTCTCGTTGCCGAAGACGAGGGCCACGTCGCCGCCGGCCGGGCGTCCGGCGGCCAGCTTGGCGAAGGCCTCGGCGTCCAGGGAGAAGTTCTTCCGGCGCTCGCCGCGGCGGCGGGAAAAACCGCCGGAGAGGCTCGTGCCCGCGAGGGCCTCCGGCAGGCTCGGGAAACGGATGGCCCCTTCGTAGAGGTCGGCCGCGTGGACGGCCATCGTGCGGACCCGCGCCTCGTCGTGGTCGGGGCAATCGGCGAGGACGAGCCGCGTCAGGCCCATGGTTTTCATCGCGCGGCAGGTCGACCCCACGTTGCCCGCCTCCTCGGCGCGGCACAATACGACGACGAAGCGGGAAAGGTCGGGTTCGGTCACGGGCGTCTCCTTTGGGGCTTCGAACCGGACGCGGAGCCCGAGGCTTGCGGATCCGGAGGGGGCGCCGCTATAGTAGCGAGGCAATGGCCAGGCCGCAAGAAGCTCCGGATTCCCCGCCGACCGCTCCCCTCGCGGGCCGGCGCGCCCTCGTCCTCGGCGGCTCGGGCGGCATCGGCGCCGCCCTGTCCCGCGCCCTCGCCGCGCGCGGCGCCGACCTCCTCGTCCACGGCGGCAGCTCGGCCGCCCGCCTCGAGGCGAGCCTTGCCGCGGCCCGCGCCGCCCGCGCGGCCCAGCCCGCCCCGGCCGGGGCGGCGGCCCCCGCGATCGAAGGGTTCCTCCTGCCGATCAAGACGCCGACCGACTTCCTTTCCCGCCTGCCCGAGCTCGGCCGCTTCGACATCCTGGCCGTCGCCTTCGGCCCCTTCCTGCAAAAGCCCCTCCACGAGACGAGCGCGGCGGACTGGGAGCGAATGGCCCTCCTCGACCTGGCCCTGCCGGGAGCCCTCGTCTCGGCGCTCCTGCCCGGCATGGCGGAACGCGGCTACGGCCGCATCGCCCTCTTCGGCGGGACGCGGACCGACGCGATCCGCTCCTACGCCACGAACACGGCCTACGCCGCCGCCAAGACGGGCCTCGGCGTGCTCGTCAAATCCGTCGCCGCCGAGTACGCCGACCGGGGAATAGCCGCCTTCGCGCTCTGCCCCGGCTTCGTCGAGACGGAATACCTCGGCGAAGGCCTCAAGCGGGAGTTGGCCGCGCGCGCGCCCGGGAAACGGCTGATCCCGGCCGCCTCGATCGGGGATTTCGCGGCGGAGCTCATCGCCGCGGAGCCCTGCCTCGCCTCGGGCGCGGTGATAAACCTCGACGCGGGACTCAGGCTTTGACCGCCGCGTCATTATGGCGCGCGAGCCCCCTTGAGCGAAGCGGCAACTCCGCCGATACTAAGGAAAGGGCATTCTCGCCAGCCCTCTCCGCCCAAGGCGGAATTTGACAATGAATTGACTTGTTCATATTATGCTTCTACAATAGATTGCGATTTGCGTGACGAGAGGCGAAGAGGAGTACCATGAACAATAATGATATCGTTCCCGGCTTCGACGACGAAAAGGATGACAGCCTCAAAATCCGTCTCCAGAAAGTCGACGCCGTTGACAACTGCCTCACCCTCTTCCTGACGGGATACATCGACACGTACAATTCGAATTTCTTCCAGAAGCGGGTCGGCAAGGCCATCGAGTCGGGCTTCATCCGCCTGATTTTCAACTGCGGCGGCCTCAATTACGTCTCCTCGACCGGCATCGGCTCCTTCACCGCCTTTCTCAAGTCAGTCAAGCCCCGCGGCGGCGACATCGTCCTCCTCGAAATCCAGCCCAAGGTCTACGAAGTCTTCCAGCTCCTCGGTTTTTCCCAATTCTTCAATATTAAGGACAACCTCGACGAGGCCACCGGCTTCTTTCGCCAAGGCGACCAGGGAACCGCGGCCTCGGTCTTCCCCAAGATATTCTCCTGCCCCATCTGCAACAAGAAACTCAAGGCGGCCAAGCCGGGCCGCTTCCGCTGCTCGGAGTGCAAGACCATCCTGGCCATCGACAACTCGGGCCAGGTCTTCCTCGGCTAGCACCGAGCCCCGTTTCAGCCCCTAGAAGGAGGCGCGCATGGCCGGACTCTCCAAGGTCGAAGAGTATCTGATCGATCTGGGCATCTCCTACGAGGAGATCGGCTCGACCACGTGGCTCGTCGAGGACGCGCCCCGCGGGCTTCCCAAGCTCGTCGTCTCCTGGGCCGATCCGATCTTGATGGTTCGCGCCAACGTCATGCCGGCCCCCAAGGCCGACCGCGAGGCCTTCTTCGCCGAGCTGCTCAAGCTGAACGGCGAAGACCTGGTCCACGGCGCCTACGCCCTCGACGGCGACGACGTGGTCCTCGTCGACACCCTCGAGTATGCCACCATGGACAAACCCGAGTTCGAGGCCTCGCTCGACGCGATCGGCTTCGCCCTCGCCGAGCACTATCCCTTGCTCTCCCGCTTCAAGAACTGAGGAGGAATTCCGAATGGGCATTTTCGAGCGCATGAAGACGGTCATCTCGTCGAACATAAACGATCTCATCAGCAAGGCCGAGAACCCCGAGAAGATGCTCAATCAGCTCGTCGTCGACATGAACGAGCAGATGATCGAGTCGAAGAAAGCGGTCGCCATGGCCATCGCCGACGAGAAGAAACTCGAGCGGGAGGCCTTGGAGAACAAGCGCCAGGCCGAGGAGTGGGAAAAGAAGGCGATGCTCGCGGTCCGCGCCGGACGCGACGACCTCGCCAAGGAAGCCCTCCTCCGCAAGCAGGAGTTCGACGGTTATTCGGCCCAGCTCACGACCCAGTGGAAGGCGCAGAAGGAGTCCGTCGAGAAGCTCAAGGAGAGCCTCCGCCAGCTCCAGAACAAGATCGACGAGGCGTCCCGCAAGAAGAACATCCTGATCGCCCGCGCCAAGCGCGCCGAGGCCCAGGACAAGATCAACAAGACGATGTCGAGCCTCTCCGGCAACAAGAGCGCCTTCGACACCTTCGACCGCATGGCCAAGAAGGTCGACGAGATCGAGGCCCGGGCGGAGGCGCACAAGGAACTCGAGGATCTTTCCACCGGCGCGAGCCTCGAGAAGCAGTTCGCGCAGCTCGAATCCTCGGGCGCCGGCGCCGACCTCATGCTCGAGGAGCTCAAGGCCAAGATGCTTACCGACAACGCCGGCAACACCGGATCTTCGGGGAGCGGCAACTAGCCAGCGCCGCGCGGGCCACCGATGACCGTTTGCGTCGTCGCCGATTCCGAGCCCTATCTTCGATACAAAGCGGAGAGCGACCCCGAGGGGACGCTCTCCGTTTTTGTTTGCGCCCCACCCTTGGGCGGGCCCTTGTGCGGGCCCTTGGACGATCCCTTGGGCGGGGCCTTGGGCAAGCCCGCGGGCGGGCCATCGGGCGCGGAAGCCTGGCCGCCGCGCGCCGAGCTCTACGTCCTGCCGGCCGCCCTCCTGGTCGGCCTTCCGCCCGGGGCGCGGCCGCGCCCCTGCTTCGCCTACGGGCAGGACCGGCTCATGTCGGCCGCCTTCAAGGCCGGCGCGGGCGACTACCTCCGCGAACCCTGGTCGATGGCCGAGCTCCGCGCCCGCGCCGAGCGCCTCCGGGATCGGCGCTTTCGCCTCGGCGCGCGA
>DAINBW010000360.1:0-3730 GCA_036732745.1 Spirochaetales bacterium
TCTTGAGCGCCGTCAGGATCACGGGGATGGCGGCGGTGTTCGGGTTGCGGTTCTTCTCCTCCAGCACCTCCTTGCAGCTCTTGCGCGACAGGTGGTAGTCGAGGATGACGAGGTCGGGGAGCGAGTTGCGCATCTTGACGACGCCGTCGAGGCCGTTGATCGCGGTCTCCACCTCGATGCCGTGCTCCTCGAGCCGTCCCTTGATGTAGTCCCGGAACAGGTCGGATTCGTCGATAATCAGGGCTTTCTTCTTGGGCATGGCTTACTCCGCGTTCTTCATGACCAGGGGCTGCTGCGTCGCGTCCACCGCGTCGCGCCAGAGGGAGCCTTCGGGATCGACGCGCCGCCGGCTCCTGGTGGCGACCGAGATGGGAATGTGCACGAATTCGTTGTTGACCATGCCGATGAGGGTCTTGGTCTTGCCGGCCATCGCCGCGTGGGCCGCGTTGTTGCCCAGCCGCTCGCAGTAGACCGAATCGGTCGGGCTGGCCGGGGCCGAGCGGACGAGGTAGCTCGGGTCGATGTACTTGAGGTTGACCTCCATGCCCTTCGCCTTGAAGTGCGCCAGGATGCGGTCCCGGAGGAAGGTGCCGATGTCGGCGAGCTTCTTGTTGCCCGAGGCGTCGGTCCCCTCGAGGCCGGCCAGCAGCTCCTGCCCGGCGCCCTCGGCGACGACGACCACGGCGTGCTTGCGGCGCGCGAGCCGCTCCTCGAGCCGGGCGAGGAGGCCCAGGGGGCCGTCGAGGTCGAAGGGAACCTCGGGTACGAGGACGAAGTTGGCCTCGTGGACCGCGAGGACGGTGTGCACGGCGATGAAGCCCGAGTCGCGGCCCATGAGCTTGACGAGGCCGATGCCGTTCATCGAGGAATGGGCCTCCGCGTGCGCGCCGGCCACCGCCTCGGCCGCGCGGGCGACCGCTGTCTCGAAGCCGAAGGACCGGTCGACGAAGAGGAGGTCGTTGTCGATGGTCTTGGGGACGCCGACGACGGCGACCTTGAGCTTGCGGCGTTCGATCTCCTCGGCGATGGCCAGGGCGCCCTTCTGGGTGCCGTCGCCGCCTATCGTGAAGAGCATGTTGATGTTGAGGCGCTCGATCGCGTCGACGATGTCCGAGGTGCGGTCGCCGCCGCCCCGCGAGGAGCCGAGGATGGTGCCACCCATCTTGTGGATGTCGTCCACGACGTCCGGCTCGAGGGACCGCGCCGCCAGGTCGTATTCGGGGAGGAAGCCCTTGTAGCCGTAGCGGATGCCCGTGATGCGGCGCACGCCGTAGCGGTACCAGAGGCAGCGCGTGATCGCGCGGATGACGTCGTTGAGGCCGGGGCAGAGGCCGCCGCAGGTGACGATGCCGGCGTGGACGTGGCTCGGGCCGAAGTAGATGAATTCGCGGGGGCCCGCCTTTTCAAGGAGGGCGCGGCGCTCGATCGGCGCCTGGGGGCCGGTCTTCGCCCCGACCTCGTAGCGGACGAGCTCGTCGTCGCCGACGTAGTTCGCTATGCGGTCCCCGAAGGTCGTGGAAAGGCCGATGGGCGACTTTATGCGGCGGTCGCCGAGGTCGGGTATCGTGAAATCGAGGTCCTGGGACATATGCTTCGCTCCTGGGTCTCCGGCCGCTCGTCCGCGCGGTCCGGAGGGACGCGCGGCGCGCGGCAAGGTACGTCCAGTATAGTCCGGCGCGAACGTGGAGGCAATGGCGGTTCCCTTGACGGAGCCTCCGGCCGGAACCTATGATTAAGCCAACAAGGAGCGACTGCCACGCCTGATACAACGACGCCCGCGCCGACGCGCGCGGAAGGAACAGAATGAGCGGCCCCGTGCGCGTGATCTTCGCCGTCGGGGATCCGGCGGAGCGCTCGGCCTTCGCCCGGCTCGTCTCCTCCGACGGCTGTTGCCTCGTCCACTATCCCCGGGACATCGCCGAGGTCGAAAAGCTGTTCTCCACGGACGGCGCCGACGTGATCGTCACCGATTTTTCCTTCCACAACGGAGCCTTCGCCGATTGGCTCACCTTCTGGCCCCTGCCCGCCGTGCTCCTGACCGACTCGGGGGACGAGGCCGAGCGGATCGAGAAGACCATCCGCGACGAGGCGAGCCTGTTCATCGAACGCGATCCCGCGGGCCGCTACCTCGCGCGGCTTCCCATCCTCATCCGGAAGGTGCTCAACATCCGCGAGAGCATCACGAGGCAGAACGCCCACCTCCAGATGACCGAGCACCAGTACCTGAACCTCCTCCAGGCGATTCCCGACATCGTCTACATCCTGGACGGCGAGGGGCGCTTCATGTACCTCAACGATTCCATCAAGCACCTCGGCCACGATCCCACCAAGCTGATCGGCAAGCACTTCAGCGAGATCGTCCATCCCGCCGACGTGCCCAAGGTCAGCCGGGGCGAGGTCCTGCGCGCCTTCTCCGGCCTGTCGACCGGCCAGGACAACGCGCCCAAGCTCTTCGACGAGCGCCGCGCCGGCAACCGCATGACCAAGAACCTCGAGCTCAGGCTCCGCCGCAACGTCGACACGGAGGGCTTCCTCTACGCCTCCGTCAACGCCTACGGCGAGGTCAACTGCGCCGGCTGGAAGCTGCCGGAGTACGAGAACATCGACCTCGGCACCGTGGGCATCATCCGCGACATCACGGTGCGCAAGGAGCACGAGCAGGAGCTCGAAGCCGCCCTCGCCGCCAAGGAGATCCTCCTCAAGGAGATCCACCACCGCGTCAAGAACAACCTCCAGGTCGTCTCGAGCCTCTTGAACCTGCAGGAGAACGTCGTCGAGGACGAGTCCGCGCGCCACGTCTTCCTCGAATGCCAGACCCAGGTCCAGTCCATGGCGATGGTCCACGAGGTCCTGTACCGCTCGGACAACTTCGAGGGCGTGGAGATGCAGCGGTACTTCGAGCGCCTCGTCGAGTACCTCTCGGGCGTCTACGACGGCGGCTATCGCGGCGTGCGCTGCGCCGTCGAGGCCGATTCGATCGTCCTCGACCTGGACGCGGCCATACCCGTCGCCCTCATCGTCAACGAGCTCGTCTCGAATTCCTTCAAGCACGGTTTCCCGGGCGGCCGCGCCGGCGCCATCCGCGTCGACATGATCGACCGCCAGGATCGCTGGGAGGTCTCCGTCTCCGACGACGGCGTCGGCTTCGAGGCCACGCGCAATCCGGAACGGGAGCACGGCCTCGGCACGGAGCTGATCCACGCCCTGTCGGCCCAGCTGCGCGGCGAGGTCGAGCTTTCCACGGGTCCGGGCGCGCGGACGACGATCAGGTTCCCCTCGACCTAGACCGCCCGGAGCCCTGCGCGGCTCCGCGGCGGCTCGTCCCGCCGCCCCCGTCCCGCGGGCGCCGGGGCGCTCGCGCCCCGACCTCTACTTTTTCAGCGCCTTTTCCGCGATGGCGAGGTCCGCGAGGAGGGTCTCGTCCCGCGGCAGCTCGGCCAGCGCCGCCTCCACGACCGCCTTGGCGCCCGCGTAGTCGCCCTTGTTGTAGAGTGCGGCGAAGCGGTTGTGCGCGGCGGCCACGTAGTTTTGCCGGAAGCCGGCCGCGGCGCGGGCCAGGCCGCCGGAGCCGGGCGCGCGGCCGGCGCCCTCGGCGGCGAGGGCCGCCGCGGCGAGCCAGTCGCCGCTTCTCGCGATCCGGTTGGCCTCGTTGCCGTAGATGAAGGCGAGAAATTCCTCCCAGCGGCGTAGCGCAATGGCTCCCGATGCCAGGGCGCGGTCGGCCGCGGCG
>DAINBW010000361.1:0-3723 GCA_036732745.1 Spirochaetales bacterium
GCTTGTTTCATGGCGGTGTTCGCTCCTCGGCTCGAGTATGGCCGATCCGGCCGCGCGGCGACAAGCGTCGGGGCGTCTTGGCCGGGGCAGGGTCCGGGCTCAGGCGGCGCGCGGCGAGGGCGCGTCGGGCTCGGGTTCGTCGCCGTCGTCCCGGCGGGAGAAGGCCGCGTAGCGCAACGCGAGCCCGAGGCGCGCGATAGCGGCGGGAAGGGCTTCGGGAAGTGGCCGGCGCTCGCCGGCGGCGTCGGGCTCGAGGCCGAGGATCTCGGCGCCGAAGGAGGCCATCACCGGCGGTTCGGCGCCGAAAAGTCCGCGGAGGGCCTCGCCGGACCAGGAGCGTTCCTCGAGGCCCAGGGGCGAGGGCATGTGTCGGCACAGGGCGAAATGCGGCGCTCCGTCCTTGCCGAGGACCGCGGCATAACCGAAGAGCCTGCAGATGAGGGGGCGTCCCGGATAGATCGAGCAATGCGCCTCGGGACGGTCGGCGTCGTAGTAGGGGCAGGCCCGTCCCTGGCCGTCGGTCGCGCTTTCGGCCGGCCCGGCCAGCTCGGGCCGATGGGTCAGGATGAAGGCGGCGGCGGCGAGGGCCTCGACGGGCAGGACGTCGGGAACGAAGTGTTCGCAACAGGCGCCGCAACCGTCCGGACAAGCGAGCGCGGCGCCCGACTCGGAGGCCTTGGCGCGAAAGGCGGTTTGGGCCGCCTCGATCCGATCATAGACGCCGCCTATCGCGGCAAGGAGCTCCCCCGCGGGGGAGCCGGTCAGTTCCGGGGGAATGGTTTCCTGTGCCATTGGTTTTCTCGCAGGCGAAAAAAGTAGCGAGGGAGGCGCCCTCCTGTCAATCAGGCGGCCCGGGTGTGGGCGGTTTCCGCGCGGCGGGCGAGGACGAAGAGGACGAGCATGCCGCCGCCGAGGGCGAGGATGAAGGCGCCGGCGGCGGGAGCGCCGAGGCCCTGGATGACGAGCCCTTCCACCCAAGGAAGGAGCATGCCGCCCGCGCTGCCGAGGACGGTGACCATGCTGGTGGCCGCGCCGGGCGAATCGGGGAAGGCGGCGGCCGCCATCGCGAAGGCGGTCGGGTAGATGGAGCCGTAGCCGAAGCCGGTGAGGGCGACCGCCGCGACGGTCGCGGGGCCGTGGCCGGCGGTCAGCGCGAGGAGGAGGGCGCCGCCGCCCGAGACGGCGATGCCGAGGCCGAGGACGCTCCGGGGGCCGAGACGTGTGCCGACGGCCGCGGCGACGAGCCGGCCCGCGGACAGGGCGAGCCAGAAGCCCGAGGCGACGAGGGCGGCGGTCGGCGCGGAGGCGCCCGTCGTGCGCTTGAAGTACTCGGCCGTCCAGCCGCCCATGCCGTTTTCGGCGCCGACGTAGACGAGAAGGAGGAGGCCGAGGATCCAGATGTAGGGGGAGGCGAGGGCGCCGCGACGGGCGCTCCCGCCCGCTGCGACGGTCGCGGCGGCGGCCGCTGCGGCCTTGGCCTGTCCGGCGTCCTTGGCCGGCGCGTCGGATTCGAGGGCGAAAAGGGTCGCGGGAATGGCGAGGGCGACCGCGGCGACGGCGACCCACAGGGCGGGGTAGGCCGAGCCGGAGAGGCGCTGGGAGAGGCCGACGAGGGCGGGGCCGGCGAAGGCGCCGGCGCCGAAGAGAAGGCCGAGGATGTTGAGCGCGGAAACGCTCTTCTCCGGATAGGCCTTGGCGGCCAGGACGAGGATGCAAAGGTCGGCGGCGCCGTGGCCGAGGCCGGCCAGGACGACGGCCGCCAGCGCGAGCGGCAGCGAGTTCGAGAGGCAGAGGGCGGCGACGCCGGCGGCGAGGAGGACGAGGCTGCCGAGGAGGACGACCCTCCGGCCGCGGCGGTCGCCCAATGGCCCGGCGACAAGCTGGGCCAAGAGGGCGCCGATGAAGAGGGCGGTGTAGACGGCCCCCATGGAGGCGATGCTGGTGCCGTTGCGCCGGGCGAGGTCGCCGAGGCTCGGTCCGAGGGCGGCCGTCACGAGTCCGAGAAGAAAGCCGAGGAGGCAATAGAGGCTGAAGGCCAAGCCGCGGCGTTGCGTGTGCATAGGGATCCTTCGATGTGCGTGGATGGGATGACGGGAGGAACGTCGATTCGACGGGAATAATAGGCCCGGGGCGGAGGGAGCGTCAAGACAAGGAGGCTCCGCCGCGGCGGCCGCGGTGGCCGCGGCGGCCGCGGCGGCCGCGGCGAACGGGGGCCTTCCCTGTATCCAGCGAAGCTTCGCTTGGTTTATAGTTCGGCGTCCGGAATGTTTAATCCGGAGCCTGCCGCCCGAGCGCGGCGAATCCCCGCACGACGGAACCCTATTCGCGCCCGAACAGGAGCACGCATGCACCATCGTATCGTCTCGCCGCGCCGCGGCGCCCTTCTTGTCGCCGGTCTGGGAGCCATCCTCGCCCTCGGTTGCGCCACGCCGCCCAAGGCCGCGCCCGTTGCGGCCGGCGGAGCACGGCAGTCCTCCGCCGCCCTGCCCGCCGCCCAGCCTGGCGCCCCCGCGTCGGCCGCCGCGCCCGCGGCCCGCGCCGCCGAGGACGCTTCCTCCGAGGCCCTCGCCGCCTATCGGGGCGCCTCGCCCGCCTGCCTCGCCGTCCTCGAAAAGGCGCTGGCCCTCGGCGGCCAGGGCGCCTACAAGAGCGCCTTCGCGGCCCTCGAGGCCTTCGACCCCGCGAACGCGGACCCCTACGCCCTCGCCTTCAAGACCGAATTGCTTCTCGAGGGCCACGCGCGGAGCCTGCTCCATCGGAGCTTCGGCCTCAAGGACCTCGGGCCCGGCGACGACCTCGAGACCCTGCGCCGCGGCGAGGATCCCGCGGTGGAGGGCCTCGAGATGGTCGCCTTCGATCCTCCCGCCCTCCTGGGCACCTGGCTCGCCAAGGGCAGGGCGGCGCCGGCCGTCCTCGAACAGGCGATCGGCGACTATTACTACGAGGTGCTCCGGTTGTTCGAGGGCGCCTGGCTCCTCGAGGACAAGGAGATCCGCGAGCGCGCGGCGGCCGCCTACGGTCGCGCCGTCGCCGGCGGGCTCGCCTCGCTTCCCAACTCCCTCAGGATGGCCCAGATCTTCATCGGCCTCGAGCGTTTCGACGAGGCCGACCGGGCCTTCCGCGCCGGCATCGAGTTCGCGCCCTACGACGGGGAGCTCCGCCTGAACCACGCCTCCTTCCTCCTGATGCGCGAGCTGCGCTCCGAGGCCATGGCCGCGATCGACGCCGCCTTGGCGGCGTTCACGGCCGCCGCCGAGGTGGGCGCCGCCGATCCCGAGCGCCGCTTCGAGGCCTATGTCCTCGGCGTGCGCGCCGCGAGCGAGCTCGGCGAATGGGGCCGCGTCGAGGGCTACCTCGGCGCCGCGGAGAAGGCCTTCCCGACGGAGCCGGCTCCCGGCCTCCTCCGCCACTACGCCGCGGTGGAGGCCGGCCGCGTTCCCGAGGCGGCGGCCGCCGCCGACGCGCTGCTCGCGCGCTTCCCGAGGTCGCCCGCGGTGGTTCGCGCCCTCGTGTCCTCCTGGCTCCAGGTCGAGGACGACCAGGCCGCCGCCGAGTTCCTGGATCGCGGCCTGGCGCGCCACGCCGAGGATCCCGAGGCGGCCGGCGGACTGCGTTTCTACCGGGCCATTCTCGTCGCCCAGGTCGAAGGTCCCGCGGGAATGAAGAAGGCGCTCGCCATCCTCGCCGCCGCGGAGGCCGATTTCCGCAAGGTTTTCCCGCCCG
>DAINBW010000362.1:0-3721 GCA_036732745.1 Spirochaetales bacterium
TCGTCGTGGAGGTCTAGGAGCCCGATCCATGCGGTGACGGACGGCCGCCGGCCCTTGCTTGCTTTCGCCGCGCGCCTCGCTATGCTTGATGGCATGTCAGAACGTGAGCAAGTCGCCGTCGGGCGCAAATACGCGTTTTCCTGGGAACGAATGGGAGACCTGCGCGAGGGGCGGCCCAACCTGGGACCGACCGCGCGCGTCGAGGCCTACCGCCTCTTCCAATTCACCCTGAGGGACAGGATCGAAACCGCCTTCGGCGCCGACGCGGCCGACGGGCTGTTTCGCGCCGCCGGACGCATCGCGGGCGCGGAATTCCTGACGCGCGTCATCGGTCCCTGCGAGGATCTTTCGGGCCTCCTCGCCAAGATGCCGTCCATCCTCGAATCCTTCGGCCTTGGCATCCTGCGCATCGAGTGTTGCGACGAGTCGAAGGGTAGGCTCGTCTTCACCGTCGCGGAGGATCTCGACTGTTCCGGTCTTCCCGAATGCGGCTTTTCCGTCTGCACCTACGACGAGGGCTTCTTCGAGGGGCTCTTCGGCAGGGCGCTCGGCGTGGAATTCAAGGTTGTGGAAAAGGATTGCTGGTGCTCGGGGGCCAAGATATGCCGATTCGAGATGACGGCGACCTGAGGGACGAGGCCCGGATCCTCCTCGAGGCGATTTCCGGCGCCTGGTACGAGGGCCGTCGGACCTCGTTGCCACCTTCGTCGCCATGGACAGCCGAGGCGGGGGCTCTCGTCGAAGAAATTCTCGCGGTCCAGCGCCTTGTCCAAGACCTCGCCCGCGGCGACCTCCGGTCCGGAACACGTTCCTCGGGCGTCTTGGCCGGCGCCGCCAAGACCCTCCAGGCCGACCTTCGGCACCTCGTTTGGCAAACCGAGCGGATCGCCGCCGGGGACTTCTCGCAGCGCGTGGATTTCCTCGGCGATTTCTCCGAGCGCTTCAACGCGATGACCGCCGAACTCGCCTCGCGGCGCGCCGAGCTATCGGAGCGCAACGACGCGCTCGACAAGGCCCTCGCCTTCCTGGACGCGGTCATCGGCGCCCTGCCCGGATTGTTTTTCGTCTACGACGCCGAAGGGCGGATCGTGCAATGGAACCGCCGGCTCCGCGAGCTCGCGGGCAACGATTCCTCGCGGCTCGGCCTGGGCGCCCTCGAAGCATCCCTCGACCAAGGGTCCTCCGATCTCGCGAGGCGGGCTTTCGCGCGCATCGGGGCGGGAGCGGTCGACGTCGAGGCGGATATCGACCTTCCGGCGCGCGGAGGCCCGGCGAAGACCTATCGATGCACGGGATCGCCCTTTACAGCGGAGGGACAGACCTATGTCGTCGGTTTCGGAACCGACGTGACGGAGGAAAAACGCGCGAAAGCCGCGCTCGAAGAAGCCATGAGGCTCCTCGAAGCCAGGGTGGACGAGCAGGTCAAGGTGATAGCCGACTCGCGGATGGCGACGATCTTCGCCCTCGCGAAGCTGTCGGAATCTCGCGACGAGGCGACGGGCCGCCACCTGGAACGGACCCGCCTGTTCTGCGAACTTCTCGCCCGCCGCCTCAGGTGCGACGCGCGCTTCGCCGAAACGGTCGACGAGGTTTTCGTCGAGAACCTGCGGAGCGCGAGCCCCCTGCACGACATCGGCAAGGTCGCCATTCCGGACGCCGTCCTCCTCAAGCCGGGACGGCTCGGGGAAGAGGAGCTCGCGACCATGCGGGAGCACACCACCCTCGGCGCGGTGACCCTCGAGGCAGTCAGGCGCCGGCACCCCGGGAACAGCTTCATCGACCTCGGCATCGAGATAGCGCGTTCCCACCACGAGCGCTGGGACGGCCACGGCTACCCCGACGGCCTCTCCGGAATCGGCATCCCCCTCTCGGCGCGCATCATGACGGTCGCCGACGTCTACGACGCCTTGCGCTCGCGGCGGTGCTACAAGGCCGCGCTGGGACACGCCGAGAGCCTGGACCTCATGGCCGGCGAATCGGGCGCGGCCTTCGATCCCGCCATCGTCGAAGCCTTCGTCCACGACAACAAGGCCTTCGACGAGGTCTGGACCAGTCTGGAAAACTAGCGGCTCGCCGCGCCGCGGGGTACGAGGCCGTCCACGATGGCCTCGAAGCGGTCCACCTTGGCCTTGACCATCGCGACGCTCGCCAGCCAAAATTCGGGCTTCCGGAGGTCGACGCCGAGATGCTTTTCGGCGAGGGCCTCCGTCTCCATGCGGCCGGTGTCGCGGAGCAGGGCGCAGTAGGTCTCGTGGAAGCCGGCGCCGAGCTCGGCCCGACGCGCGTAGACGCCGAGGCTGAAAAGGTAGCCGAAGGTGTAGGGGAAGTTGTAGAAGGACAGCCCCGACATGTAGAAGTGCAGCTTGGATTTCCAGAAGCCCGCGTCGTACTCGGCCAGGGCGTCGCCGTAGTGTTCGCGCATCGTCGCGTCCATGAGCTCCGACAGGGCCGCCGCGCCGAGGGGCTTCTCCGCCCGGCGCTCGTAAAAGGCCTTCTCGAAGGCGAAGCGCGCGGGGATGTTCACGAGGAAGGTGGCCGCGTCCTGCGCGTCCGACCAGGCCACCTCGAGGCGGCCGGCGGGGTCGTCGGAGGATCGCGAGTCGAGGAAGTCGCCGAGGGCGGTCTCCGCGAAGGTGCTGGCCGTCTCCGCGAGGTTCATCGGGTACTCGGTCTCCGCGAGGGGCAAGCTGGCGAGGAGCTTGCCGTGGTAGGCGTGGCCGAGTTCGTGCGCAAGGGTGGAGACGTCGGCGAGGGCGCCGCGGTAGGTCTGGAAGACGCGGGGCGTACGGCTCTTGGGAAAGCGCGTGCAATAGGCGCCGGGCCGCTTGGCCGGCAGGACCCGCGCCTCGATGCGGCCCGAGTCGCACATCTCGAGGACGAAATCGCCCATCGCGGGATCGACGGAGGCGTAGGCGCCGCGCACGAGTTCGAGGCCCTCCGCGAAGGAATAGGTCTTTCCCTCCAGCCCGCCGGCACGCGGCGCGGGGGCGAGGAGATCGAAGCAGGAGAGCCGCTCCACGCCCATGAGCCGGGCCTGGAGCCGCAGGGCGCGGTGGCCGAGCTCGCGGTTGTCGGCGACGACGCCGAGCATCGCGTCGAGGGTCGCCCGCTCGAGGCGGTTCGAGGCGAGGGCGGCGTCGAGGAAATGCATCGGCGCCTTGCGGGAGCGCATGCCGTACTCGGCGAGGCGCCAGCCGGCGATCGCGTTGAGGATGGCGGCGAGGCTTTCCTCGTGGACGGCGAAGGCCTCGGTCTGGGCGCGGAAGGCGGCCTCGCGGACCGGGCGGTCGGCGTCGCGGAGCAGGGCGGCGGCCTCGGAGAGGCCGATCGCGCGCTCGGCGCGCGCGGCGCCGGCGGGGAGCTCCGCGGTCCCGGGCAGGCGCAGCCTGGCCTTGGCGCTTCCGGTGATCGCGTCGTAGAGCCTGCCCCAGGCGTGGAGGCCGTCGGCGGACAGGGCGGCGGCGACTTTTTCCTCGACGAGCTCGAGGAGGCGGTCGCGGTACTTGCGCGACTGGCCGACGCGGAAGGCCTCGGGGGCGGCGCCCGGATCGGAGAGCAGGGCGGCGACGAAGGGCTCGGAGGCCCGCGCGAGGAGGAGGGCGAAGGCGCTGCCCGCCTTGTCTATCCGCGCGCCGAGGGAGGCGAAGACGCCGCGGAGCTCCTTGGCGCGGGCGTTGGAGCCGTCGACCGACGCGACGCAGTTGGCGTAGACCCGGCAGTT
>DAINBW010000363.1:0-3719 GCA_036732745.1 Spirochaetales bacterium
CGGCCAGCGGCCCGAAGGGCCGCAGGGGGTATGGGGGATCTGCCCCCATCCGGCAGGCCTCAATGAAGAAGTGGGGGTAGCGTAGAAGCCCGCAGAAAAAGAAAGCGCCCGGCAGGGCGCTTCCTTTTTCGAGGACTTCGGAGCGAGGGGGAGCCGCGTGAGCCGCAGCTTCCCGCGTCTCCGCGTCGGGCGCTCCCCCTTTAAAGCCCTAGCGGTAGCTCGCGTGGAACTCCGCGAACATGCGCACGACGTCCTTGATCCGCTCGGTGGGCGGGAGGATGGTGGTGCGGAAGTGGGCGGTGCCGGGGGCCTGGACGAAGCCGGAGCCGGGGACGACGCAGATGCCGGTGGCCTCGAGGAGGGCCATGCAGTACTCGGCGTCGGTGCGGTTCGCGGGGATGGCGATCTTGGGGAAGGCGTACATCGCGCCGGCGACGGCGTTGCACTCGACGCCGGGGATCTTGTTGAGGCCCTCGGCGAGGAGCCGGGCGCGCTCCTTGAGCTGGCCGAGGATGCCGTCGCGTTCGGTTTCGTACAACGCGCGCGAGGGGTCGCCGGGGCGGGGCGGGCGGACGAGGACGTAGGTCGCGAGCTGGCCGGGGAGGTTCGAGCAGAGGGACACGGACTGGAGCTTGGTGATCTGCGCGGCGACCTCCGCCGGGACGTTGCGGATCTCGAAGTAGCCGCCGCGGAGGCCGCACTCGCCGAGGAAGCCCTTGGAGCAGGAGTGGAAGCTGAAGAGGGACACGTCGCGGTTCGACTGTTCCTCCAGCACCTTGGCGAAGGACACGAAGCGGTCGTTGGCGCGGTAGACGTTCTCCTGGTAGACCTCGTCGGCGATGACGGCCAGGCCCTTCTCGCGCGCGAAGTCGAGGATCATCGCGACGTTGGCGCGGTCGAGGACGGCGCCGGTCGGGTTGCCCGGGTTGATGACGCAGATCGCCTTGACGCGGGTGCCCGCGTTGAGCGCGCCGTCGTAGGAGTCCTCCAGCATCTTGCGGGAGAGTTTCCAGTCGTTGCCCTCGTCGAGGTAGTAGTGGACCTGGCGGCCCTCGTAGAGGGTGATGGTCGCGGAGTAGAGGGGGTACTGGGGGATCGGGATCATGATCCCGTCCTCGGGGCCGGCGATGAGGAGGCGCAGGGCGGTCTGCACGCCCTTGGAGGCGCCGTCCGTGAGGTAGATCGCGTCGGGGTCGGCCGCGATCCCGTCGCGCGCGCGGATGAAGTCGGCCACCGCGTCGCGGACGAACTTGACGCCCTTGGACTCGGAGTAGGCGCCGATGCCGAACTTGGAGCCGGCGATGAACTTGCGGGCGGTGTCGATCGCGTCCTCGGGGAAGGCGTCGCGGGCGGTGGTCATGAGTTCGGGGCAGGCCGCGAGCGCCAGGACCTGGCGGAGGAAGGTGAGGGGCTTCTGCTCGAGGGCCTGGGGGTTGCCGATGTTGCAATAGATGATCTGCTTGCCGGCGCGCTCGAGTTCCTGGGCGCGGGCCACGATGGGACCTCGGACGGCGTACTCCGTCTCGATGACCGACTTGCCGAGGTCGGCGAGGGTTATGGGCATGGGATCTCCTTCATGATGCCTTGGGGGCAGGCCGATTCTACACCCGAAATATCGAATCGGCAAGCGCGGGAGGGCCAAGGTTTTTCGCCGGCGGAACGGCGGGCGGCGCGGGGTGGATGACGCGGCGCGGGGTGGATGACGCGGCGTGGATGGCGCGGCGTGGATGGGTGGCGCGCCGGGGCGCGCGGGTGGCGGGGGCGCCGGGCGGGTCAGGGGAGGTAGAGGGCGGCGATGGCTTCCTCGCAGTCGAGGAAGGCGGCGACGACGCGGGGGTCGAAGTGGAGGCCGGCGTTGTCGGCGATGTAGCGGTAGGCGACCTCCCGCGGGAAGGCGGGCTTGTAGGGCCGCTCGGAGCGGATCGCGTCGTAGACGTCGGCGACGGCGACGACGCGCGCGGCCAGGGGGATCTCCCGGCCCTGGAGGCCCGCGGGGTAGCCGCGGCCGTCCCAGCGCTCGTGGTGGCAGCCGGCGATCTCCGCGGCGACCTTGACCCGCGGCTCGAAGCGCACGCGCCGCGCCGCGTCAAGGAGGATCTGCTCGCCGACGACGACGTGGCGCTGCATCGCGGCGCGCTCCGCCGGATCGAGGGGGCCAGGCTTGCCGAGGATGGAGTCGGGGACGGCGATCTTGCCGATGTCGTGGAGGGGGGTGGATCGGACGATGGCCTCGAGAAGCTGGGCGTCGAGGCAGGGGATTTCCCCGCCCGCGATGATGCGCTCGCCGAGGCGGCGGACGATCTCCGCGGCGCGGTCCACGTGGCGGCCGGTGGGCGCGTCCTTGGCCTCGATGAGGGCGGCGAGGGTCATCATGACGGCCTCGTTCCAGTCGGCGACCCGGCCGGCCAGGCGCTTGGTGCGGCGCGCGTAGCGGCCGCGCTCCACGTCGAGGGAGGCGCTGGTCGCCGAGGCGGCGCCGACCAGGCGTTCCAGCTCGCCGGCGCGCTCGCTCGCCGTGTAGGCCTCCCGCCAGCGGCCGCGCAGGGCGAGGAGGCGGCCCTGGAGCCGCGTCAGTTCGGCGTGGCGGATCGAGTCGCCGGAGGCGGAGCGGGGCAGCCATTCGGCGATGACGGCCTCCGCCTCGTCGAGCGCGCCGGAGTCGAGGGCGCGGCGGGCCAGGACGAGGGCGACGCGGATGCCGATTAGGTTGGCGCCGAGGCGGAGGCAGATCGAAAGGGCCTCCGCGAGGGCGTCTTCTCCCTCCTCGCCGCGGTCGAGGAGGAGGAGGGTCTCCCCCCGGCCCGCGTGGGCCTTGGCGAGGCTCAGGAAATCCTCGCGCCTTTCCGCGGCCGCGAGGGCGTCGTCGAAGTTGGCGAGGGCCTCCTCGAGGCGGCCGAGGCGCCGCTGGGCCGTGCCGAGGTTGCAGAGGAGGAGGGGGAGCGGCGCCGTCTCGCCCAAGCGCGCGTCCGGGTCCGTCCGCGCGATTTCCAGCGCCTCGGTGAAGCAGGCGAGGGATTCCTCGTCGCGGCCGGCCTCGGACTTGGCGGTGCCGTAGTTCGCGAGGCAGCGCAGGAGCTCGCGGCGGAGGCCGCGGCGGCGGGCGGCCGCGAGGGCGCGGTCGAAGGCGCGGTCGGCCTCCGCGTAGCGGCCGACCTGGTGGAGTGCGATGCCGAGGCCGTTCGTGATCCGGATCTTGAGCCCCGCGTCCCGGAGGCCGTCCTTGGCCAGGTTCTTGGCCTGCCGGAGGGCCTCGAAGCCGCCGTCGATGTCGCCGAGGAAGAGGGCGGCGTAGCCGGAGAGGCAGAAGCCGTAGGCGGCGCCTTCCCGGTCGCCCTCCAGCTGGGCCGCGAAGGCCGCGGTCGCCGCGAGCTCCTGGCACTGGGCGGGATCCTTGCGGAGGAGGCTTTCCGCCTCGCGGAGGAGGGGGGCGACGGCGGGAGCTGTCTCGGTTTCCGGGGAGGCGGGGAGGTCGCAACGCATACGGTACGGATACTACACCGAAAGGGGCCGCCGCCTCAATCGGCGGAGGGGCGGCGCCCGGGCGGCATGGGGCGGCCCGGGTGGCCCGGCGCCCGGCCCGGCCTCCCGGCCCGGCCTCCCGGCCCGGCCTCCCGGCTCCGGCGGGAGTCGGCTAGAAGAGGAGGATCGCGCCTTCCTCGCGCTCCGGCTTTTCGACGCCGCTCTTCCAGAGCTCGTGTTCGGAGGCTTCCACGTTGCCG
>DAINBW010000364.1:0-3714 GCA_036732745.1 Spirochaetales bacterium
GTTTCCGCCAGAGCGCTTGGCGGCGTACATGGCGTCGTCGGCGCGGCCTACGAGCTCCTCCGGCGAAATGCCGGAAGTCCAGCGCGCCGCGCCGATGGACACGGTCAGGGAGACGCTCCTGCCTTCGTCGACTTCCACCGTCTTCCCGGCCACGCGGGCGCGGAGGCGTTCGGCCGCCTCGAGGCATCGCTCGCCGGTCGCCTGCATGACAAGGACGAACTCCTCGCCCCCGTAACGATAGAGGCGGTCGTCCGTCCGGAGACCCGAACGCATCTCCCTGGCCAACAGCTTGAGCGCGAGGTCGCCCGCGGCGTGGCCGTAGGAATCGTTGACGTTCTTGAAGCGGTCGAAGTCGATGACGAGGACGGAGACGGGGCGCCGCTCGGTGCCGCCCTTGGCGAGCCGGGCCGCGAGGTCGGGCATGAGGTGTTTCTTGAGGATGGCGCCGGTGAGGCCGTCCAGCGTGATCTGCCGGGCTATCGTCGAGGCGAGGCGCCACACGGGAAAGGCGGCCATGGCGGTGAGGAGAAGGATCACGCCGGCGATGACGAGGCGAATCCGCGAAAAGAGCGTGTAGACGGTGCTGGCCTCTATGTCGACGCCGGCGAATCCCTCGAAACTCCCCGAGACGGGATCGACGATGGGCGCGTAGCCGGTGATGTACCTGCCCCAGACCGGATCGTCGGAGAGGGGGCCGAAGGCCGGAGCCTTCTCCGCGTAGGCCCGCTTCCGGAGCGGATTCATGGCGTCGCGGGAACCGGGCGGCGAGGAATACTCGCTTCCGTCGGGCTCCGCGTCCAGGACGTACTCGATCTCCTCGTCGGAGACCCGCCGCTCGGTGTAGATGAACTTGATGAAGCTCTCGCCCTTCATGGCCTGGAAGGCTTCGCGCATTTCGCGGTAGAAGGGCCGGTCCCGGTCCGCCGCGGAACGCACGAGGCGGTATTCCTCCATCCGCGGCTGGACCATCCGCGAGACGGCGACCGCGACGGCGGAGGCCTCTTTCCCGAGGTATTCCGCGATGAGGCTCGAGAAGTACTGGCTGATCGCGAAGCCGAAAAGGGTCAGGGCTCCGAAGACGAGGGCGAGGAGGGTGGCGGCTATTTTCAGTCGGACCTTGGCGTTCACGCGGGACTTTCCCCCCTCAGGCTCCAAGCATTGTCGATCGTCTTCGGCCGCCGCGCAAGCTTTTTCGCGCGATTGACGCGCCGCGGTCCCCCGGGACATAATCCCGGGTCCCGAGAGAACCCAGCGAGAGCGACAAGCGAGAGGATTCCCATGCTCGAGAAGATAAGCCAGAAATTCGGCGACATCGTCCGCACCATCGGCGGCAAGTCGACCATCACCGAGAAGAATGTCGAGGACGCGGTCGAGCAGATCAAGCTCGCCCTCCTCGAGGCCGACGTCAACCTGCGGGTGGTCCGCCGCTTCGTCAATTCCACCCTGGAGGAGGCGAAGGGCGAAAAGGTCCTCCGCGCCGTCCAGCCCGGCCAGCAATTCGTCAAGATCGTCCACGACAAGATGGTCGCCCTCCTCGGCGAGGGAAAGCAGGACCTCCTTCTCAAGGGCACGGACACGACGAGCGTCGTCCTCCTCCTCGGCCTCCAGGGCTCCGGCAAGACGACGAGCGCCTCCAAGCTCGCCTACCACCTGAAGGGCAAGGGCCGCAAGGTCCTGGTCGCGGCCTGTGACTTGGTGCGCCCCGCCGCCGTCGAGCAGCTCTCCGTCCTCGGCGCCCAGATCGGCGTCGACGTCTACAAGGAAGAAGGAGCCAAGGACCCGGTCAAGGTCGCCGCCGCCGCCCTCGCCAAGGCCAAGCGGGAGCTCTACGACGTCCTCATCGTCGACACGACGGGCCGCCTCCAGATCGACGAAGACATGATGGCCGAGCTCGTTCGGGTCCGCGACGCGGTCCGGCCCGACGAGTCCCTCCTCGTCGCCGACGCGATGACGGGCCAGGCGGCCGCCGACATCGCCAAGACCTTCGACGAGAAGGTCGGCATCACGGGCGTCATCCTCTCCAAGTTCGACTCCGACGCCCGCGGCGGCGCCGCCCTCTCCCTGCGCACGGTCACCGGCAAGCCCGTGAAGTTCGTCGGCGTCTCCGAAAAGCCCGAGGGCCTCGAGCCCTTCTACCCGGAGCGCGTCGCGGGCCGCATCCTCGGCATGGGCGACGTCGTCGGCCTCGTCGAGAAGGCCCAAGCCGCCTTCGACCAGGCCGAAGCCGCCGAGCTCGAAGAGAAGATGGCGACCGAGAACTTCACCCTCGAGGACTACCTCGACCAAATCGCGCGGGTGAAGAAGATGGGCTCCATGAAGGGCATGCTCGATATGATCCCGGGCCTGGCCGGCCAGATCGACGAGTCCCGCATCGACGAGTCGGGCATCAAGTACGAGGAAGCCATCCTCCGCTCCATGACCAAGAAGGAACGGGCGAACTTCCTCATCATCGGCCCCAAGCGCCGTACCCGCATCGCCAAGGGCTCCGGCACCTCCGTCGCCGAGGTGAACCGCCTCCTCAAGAAGTTCGAGAAGACCCGCCTCATGATGAAAAAGATGGTCAAGAACAAGGGTCAGATGGCCCAAATGGCCAAGATGATGGGCCAGGGCGGCATGCCCGGCGGCCGCTAGGGCCGCGCGGAAAAGGACATCGCGGCGGGCCCCGAGTCTCGGGAACCGCCTTCGCGCCGCGCGGGAACTGCTCCTCCCCGCGGCGCCCCCTCGCTTGTCGAGGACTTTACATGAAGGGCGGCTTCTGCTAGAATCGCCCTACCATCCCGATCGGAGTCATACCATGTCGAGAAAATGCGAGATTTGCGGCAAGGGCACTATCTTTGGAAATACCGTCTCCCACGCCAAGAACAGGACCCGCCGGACCTGGTTCCCGAACCTCCTCCAGGTGAAGGCCAACGTCAACGGCAACGTGAAGACGATCAAGATCTGCACCCGCTGCCTTAAGGCCGGCAAGGTCGCCAAGGTCGTCTGATCGACCTGGCGGGGATTTTCCCCGCGGGGGCCCTCCCCCGATGACCGCACGAGAAGGCCGCCCCCGGGGCGGCTTTTTCACGTTTGGGCCGGTTTTCAAGCGGCCGCGTCGCTCCCCGATCAGCCTTCCCGCCGGCCAGTCGGCTTGCCCTCGAGTCGGCCCGCCCGCCCCAGGATGCCGAGCGCCAAGGCCGAGAGGAAGGCGGAGGGGCGCTTTTTCTGCCCGAAATCGCGCTCCTTGTACGCGAGATAGACGGACTCGGGCGTGAACAATCCCCCGGCGTCGGCCTTGGCCTCCAAAAGATCGAGCATCTCCCCGAAGCGCGGATCGCCCAGGACACCGGCCTCTCGCGCTCCCCGCGCGGAGCCTTCGAGCGCGGCGACGCGGCTCAAGGCCTCGAGGACGTGGAGGAGGTCGTACCAGAGCGGCGGCGCCTTGAGCTTCCTGAAGTCCGTGCCCATGTAGAAAATGTAGGGGTGGAGCTCGCGGCTCCTTTCCCAGAGTTCGAGGAGGCAGGCGGCGCCCGCTTCGATACGGGGCCGGTCGCGTCCGCGGGCCTCGTTCGGCGATTCGAGGAGCAGTTCGAGCATGACGAGCGTCGCGTAGGGGCAGGGATCGCCCTTCTTGCCGGGGCCGCGCCAACCGCCGAGGCTCGCGGAGGTAGCGCAGGGCCAGCCCTTGCCGGTCCCTGCGGTGAATGCGAGTCCCGCGAGGCTCTCGACGGCCTC
>DAINBW010000365.1:0-3687 GCA_036732745.1 Spirochaetales bacterium
CCGCGCCGTTCTCCATGGCGAGGAGTTCGCGCACGCTCATCGTCTCGCAGTCGGAGCTGCACAGGAGATGTCGCGCGGAAAACTCGTGGGCGGCGAAGAATCGCTCGAGGCGGAAGGGTTCGAAGAAGGACATCGTTTCCTCCGGTGCGCGGCGCCGTGGCCGCGGGGCTGTCGGCTCGAGCCATCCTAGCGCCGCCGCCGCGCCGGGGAAAGGGGGGCGGCGGCGAAGGGCGCTTGCCCGGCGGCGAAAGGCAGGCGATACTAGGGGGCGTGAAACCCTCGTCCAGACTCCGCGCGGTCGGCAGCCTCCCCGGGGATTCCCGTTTCCTCGCGGCGGTGTTGCTCGTCTACCCGCTCGTCCTTCTCGCCTTCGGCTTCGCGCTCGAAGGCTTTGACCCGCGCGCCGTGCTCCGCGGGCTCGCCGTCATCGTGCGCGAGCCGGACATCCTGATCAACGACTATGTCGCCCGGGCCGGCCTCGGCGCGCCCTTCGTCAACTCCGGGCTCTGCGCCCTGGCGGCGGTCGCCCTGCTCAAGCGGGCGGGGTCGCTGCTTTCGGGGCCCGCCTTGGCCGCGGTCTTCACGATCTCGGGCTTCGCCCTCTTCGGCAAGAACGTCTACAACATCTGGCCGGTCATAGCCGGCGTCTGGCTGTACGCGCGGGTAACGGGGCGGCCCTTCTCGGAATATGTCATCGTGGCCCTCTTCGGCACCGCCCTGGCTCCCCTCGTGAGCGAGATGACCTTCGCCCTCGGCTTGCCCCTGCCCTGGAACGTCCTCGCGGGCCTCGGCGCCGGCCTATGCGCCGGCTTCTTCCTGCCGCCGCTCGCGAAGCATCTCCTCCAGTTCCACCAAGGCTACAACCTCTACAACATCGGGCTCACCGCCGGCCTCGTCGGCACCGTGGTGATGTCGATCTTCCGGGCCTTCAACCTCGAGGTCAGCGGCGAGGGCGCCTGGTCCACGGGCAACCGCGGCGTGTACCTGCCCTTCGCGCTCAGCCTTTTCGGCTCGATGATCCTGCTCGGGATCCGGCTCGGCCCGGCCCTGCGGCCCGGGCTCCTCGCGATCCTGCGCTCCACGGGCCGGCTCGTCAGCGATTTCCCGCGCGTGGCGGGGGTCGGTCCGACCCTTGTCAACATGGGCGCTGTCGGACTTCTCGGCGCGGCCTATATCCTCGTCGTCGGCGGCGACTGGAACGGCCCGACCATGGGAGCCCTCTTCACGATGTGCGGCTTCGCCGCCTTCGGCAAGCATCCGCGCAACGTCATCCCGGTCATGGCCGGGGTCGGCCTCGCCGCCCTCGTCACGTCCTACGCGCCGGCCGCGGAAGGCCCTTTGCTGGCGGCGCTTTTCGGCACCTGCCTCGCGCCGATCGCCGGCCGCTACGGCGTCCTCGCGGGCATGGCCGCCGGCGCCCTCCACCTGGTCATCGTGGTCAACGTGGGCTATCTCCACGGCGGACTCAATCTCTACAACAACGGATTCTCCGGAGGGCTCGTCGCCGGCATGCTCGTGCCCTTCCTCGAGGTCGTTGCGGAACGGAGGCGCGAAGGTGGACGCTGAGACCGTACAACTCATGCGCGTCGCGTCGGAGCTGCTCAAGTATCTCTATCTGGCCGGCGCCCGCGAGGTGAACCTGCGCTACGAGTTCGGCGCGGAACGCTCGAGCTGCCTGGCCGAGGCGCGCGATCTCGTCCTGGACGGGACGGCGCTCGCCGAGCTGCGACAGGCCCTGAAAGGCCCCCTGCAGCCCGAATTGGCGGAGTACTACGGCGCTTTGGTCGGCAAGCGCGTCGACGCCTCGGAGCTCGCCCTGGCCGCGACCATGGCCGAGGCCGAGCTCATCGTGTCCGACGCCGAGCGCGGAACGCGGATCCTCGTGTCCCGGCGCCGGGCCGCCCTCGACCCGGGCGGCCGGAAGGCCCCGCGGCGGCATTGGTGGGATAGGCGATAGGAAGCCGCCGCGATTCGGGGCCTCTGATGCGGGACAGCCTTGCGCCTCCTTCGGGGCGGGACGGAGATCCCGCCGGGCGGGACGGGCAAACGGGAAAGGAACAACATGCGGGTCAAGGAAATCGCGAGGCGGGGACCGCGGCGCATGCAAGTCGCCACGACAGCCATGTGCGTCGAAGAAGATCGCTCCAAGACCCTGGAGAAGATGGAATCGATCATCGCGAAAACCAAGATGGAGTATCCAGGGCTGAACCTGGTCCAATTCGGGGAAGCGATAACGGGTTGGTACATCCCCCGGCGGATGATCGAGCGGGCCGAGCCGATCCCGGGTCCGAGCAGCCTCAGGCTGGCGGAGGCGGCGAGGAGGAACGGCGTCTTCGTTTCCTTCGGCCTTCCGGAGCGGCGCGACGGCAAATGCTTCAACTCCCAGGTGTTGATCGATGACCAAGGGGAGATACGCGCGGTTCACCGGAAATGGAACCTGAAAAAAGCGGAAAAGGAAGCGGGCTTTTCGCAAGGGCCGGATATGGTGACCCGGACGGAGATCCTGGGGTTCAAGACCGGCATGTTGATCTGCGCGGACGCCTCCCATCCCGAGGTCATGAGGGAAGCGCGAAAAGAGCGCTTCGACCTGCTGCTCTTCAGCCTCGCGGATGACGAGGACCCCGACTGGCTCGTGGCGAGGCTGATGGCGAAGCTCTACAGGTCCTGGATAATCAGCGCGAACCGGTTCGGCGCGGAAGCCTGTTTTTGGAACGGGCATTTGGTGATCTCCGATCCCGAGGGACGAATCGTCCAAAAATCGGTGATGCGCGAAAGCGTGCTCCGCCAGACGATAGAGGCGCGCGGGCGGTCCACGCTCGGGAACGCATTCCTGGAGTTGCGAAAGCTGTCCGGGTTGGCCATGCTGGCGGCCCGGAACATCAAGGCGATACGGAATTTGCTGTCCTGATCGCCGTATGGGCGCCGGCCGCGGCCTTCCGCCTCAGGTCAGACCCAGGAGCCTGCGCGTAGCCCAGCTCGCGAGGAGGTGGCCCGCCGCCTGCGGCACGAAGGGCGCGGAGCCCTGCATCTTGCGGATCCGGCCCGGCGCCTTCTGTTCCTCTTCGGGGCCGGCGGGCCGCTCCACGGGGGGCGTGGCCGGCTCGTCGCTCCACACGGCCGGGAAGTCGATGCCGACCCCGAGGCGCCGGAGGCGGTTCCGCACCTCGCGCGCGAGGGGGCAGCCGCTCGACGCGGACAGGGCCGAGAGGCGCAGGCGGCCGGGATCGAGCCGGCCCGCCGTGCCCATGCTCGCCGCGAAGGCGAAGCCCGCGCGGGAAAGGGCGGCCAGCAGGTTGACCTTGGGATTGAGGGCGTCCACGCAGTCGAGGTGGACCGCGCAGCCGGCGTCCGCGTTGGCCGCGACGAGCTCCGCCGCGCCTTCCCCGGAGAAGAAGCGCGGCGCCGCCTCCACGACGACGCCGGGATTCACCCGGAGCGCGTATTCGGCGAAGACCTCCGCCTTGGGGCGGCCTATTTCGGCGCGATAGCCGAAATAGAGCCGGTTCAGGTTCGATTCGGCCACGTCGTCGAAGTCGACCGCGACGATCCGCCCGACGCCCACGCGCACGAGGTCCATCGCGCAGGCGGCGCCGACCCCGCCGAGGCCGTAGACCGCGACCGAGGCGGCGGCGAGCGCGGCCGCGCCTTCGTCGCCCAGGATGATCCGCGTGCGTTCGTCGAAGCTCA
>DAINBW010000366.1:0-3680 GCA_036732745.1 Spirochaetales bacterium
GGTTGATCTGGCCGGTCGCGATGGCGCGGATCCACTCATCGACGTAGTAGACCGGTTCGTCGATCTCCTTCGCGAAGACCACCTTGCCGATGACCTCGCGGATCTCGGGCGACAACAGGTTGGGAAGAAGGGCGCCAAAACGGGTCATCAGGCGCTTGGGCATCAGCACCTGGGCGGAGGCGCAGCGGAGCGCGACCTTGGCCGCGAGGTACCAGTAGGCCGGAATGAGCTGTTGGCGGTAGACGCCGCGATCCTTGGGATCGGTGGTCTTCAGGTACTTCGCGAGGAGTTCGTGGAGTTTTTGCGCCTCGTCGCCCTCGCCGTTCAGGACCTTCTTGTAATATTCGGGATCGGAGAAGAAGTCCGCGGCCTTTTCTTCCTCGAATTTCGCGATCGGGGCGAAGGACTTCCGCGTCAGGTCGACGGTGCCCTCGCCCGTCTTTTTTTCCTCGACCGAGACGCCGAGGTCGCCGAAGAGGGTGGCGAAGTCGGGGGGGACGGCGGCCCCGGCTGGACGCGCCTTGCCGGTAGGCTTGTATTCCTCGACGCCGCCTCCGATGAGCGCCGCAATTTCGGGATCGATATCGTCGGACACGGGCAGCTCCCTGTTTTGCGATTTCCTGTCGCCGGCTTCGCGCGGGATGGGCGAACTCACGTCGGCTTTAAGCTTATTCTACCGCCTCGGGCACGCGCCTTCAAGTGCGATGCCTTTTCGGCGGCGCGAAGGCGATCGCCTCGGCGCGGGCCGCCGCGCGGAGATCCGCTCGGAGGCGGCGCGGTCGTCGGGGTGGACCAAGTGGTCGAAGGTGGCGAGGCTGAGCGGCTCGAGCTCGGCGAGGCGGTAGCCCAGCATCCCCGCCCACATCTCGTTGACGGCCATTCCGTTGTCTTCAAGGCGCCAATCCCAAAGGCCGACCCCCGCCCCCTCGACCGCGAACTCGAGGAGCCCGCGTCTCGCGAGGATTCCCTCCGCGTCCACGACCGTGGCTCTCGTTTCCGGTGTCTTCCCTGCGGCGCCGTGTTCCGCCCCCGCGCTCCCTTGCCGCAGGGCCGCGGCGATCGCCAGGCCCAGTATCCCTTCCCCGTCGCGGCGGTTGGCCAGGCCCGCGCGGGGAAACCCCTCCGCCGCCTCGACGGAAATCTCGCCGTCATGGAGGAGGAGGAGCGGCGTTTACCCTCTCCCCCCGAGGCTTGATGCCAGGGTGGCGAGTTCAGCCTTCGTGGCGGCCCCCAGATCGAGGAGAACGATGTCGAGCGGATGGTCGCGGCGGTCTCTCGCCGCCGCTTCCGCCGGGGGAAGCACGGTCACGACGCAGCCCAGGGCGGCCAAGCGGGCGCCCAGGTCCCTGAGCAAAACGCCATCCCCGGAAACCAAGAGGACGCGCGTGCCGGGCGGGGGCCGGGTCGGGGTTGGGCGCATGACTCAAGTATCGGGGCCAATCGATCCGGATGCAACGGAGGGGATCCCCCCGGTTGACGCCGACGCGCTGCCGCCACCGGCGCGCGGCCGCGCCCTTGCCGCCTTCGGCGGCCGCCTGTAAGGAATGGATCGACGCAGTCGCTTGCGCGACTGGCGGCACAATTCCGATCACCTCGCCGTTTGACCAAATAAAAAGGCCGCCGAAAATCGGCAGCCTTTTCTTTCGTGGAGGTGATCTCCATTGCCCTCCAGGTCTCGCCATCCTGGCTCGACCTTCCGGGACGGGGCGCTCGCTGGCGCGCGCCATCCATGGCGCGCTTCCGCGCCTCCGGCGCGCGCTCGCGCCCTTGCCGCCTTCGGCGGCCGCCTGCAAGGAATGGATCGACGTAGTCGCTTGCGCGACTGGCGGCACAATTCCGATCACCTCATCGCGATAAAAGAAAAACGGCCACCGCAGTGCGGTGACCGTTTCTTTCGTGGAGGTGATCGGAATTGAACCGACGACCTCTTGAATGCCATTCAAGCGCTCTAGCCAACTGAGCTACACCCCCGAAAGCAAGAGCATCTTACGTATTAGCGCGGGGATTGTCAATAACATGGCAAAAAAATGGCGCGAAATTTGCGGGGAGTTTTTCGGCGTCGCGGATGACGCATTTTAGCGCCGTAGGTGCGGTTCTTTGGGAACTCTCGCGGCATCCCCTTGTGTAGGGGGGCACGCGCGGGCCATACTTGTAGGGTGAACTCCACCTATAAAGCATTCGCCCTCTGCGCCCTCGGGCTCGAGCGCGTACTCTTCCGGGAGCTTGAGCATCTCGGCATCGCACCTACCGGCAAACAGGCGGGCAGGGTGTTCTTCGAGACGGACGCGACGGGACTCCTGCGCGCGAATCTCTGGCTCAGGACCGCCGAGCGCGTCCTGGTCGAGGCGGCCCGCTTCCCCGCGGCCGACTTCGACGCCCTGTTCGAGGGGGCCAAAGCTCCCGAGTGGGAGCGCTTCCTCGCCCGCGAGGACCGCCTCGTCATCGAACGCGTGCGCACCCGCGATTCGGCGCTGTCGGCCCAGACCTCCATCCAGTCGATCGTCCACAAGGCCGTCTACGAACGCCTCGGCGCCGTCTACCACCTCGAGCGCCTCCCCGAGACCGGCAACGAGCGCTCGGTGCGCGTCTATCTCGAGGAGGACAGCTGCCTCATCGGCATCGACACCTCCGGCGAGGCCCTGCACAAGCGCGGCTACCGCCTCGCGGCGGGCGCCGCTCCCCTCAAGGAAACCGTCGCCGCCGGCGTACTCCTCCTTGCCGGCTGGAACCGCCGCCTTCCCCTCCTCGATCCCTTCTGCGGCTCGGGCACCCTCCTCATCGAGGCGGCCCAGTTCGGCATCGACCGCGCGCCCGGCCTGGGCCGGAGTTTCGACCTCGAAGCCATGCCGCTCGCCGAGACCGAAGCCTTCGCCGCCGAGCGTGAGTCGGCCCGCTCCCGCATCAAGGAAGACGCCGATCTCCTCATCGTGGGCAGCGACGCCGACGAGGCCGTCCTGGAGACGGCCAAGGCCAACGTGGAGCGGGCGGGCCTCGCCGGCCGCGTCCAGTTCCGCCAGGGCCGCGCCGAGGACGCGACGCCGATCGCCGACACGGGTTGCCTCATCACGAATCCCCCCTACGGCGAACGCCTCGGCACCGAAGCCGAGGCCACCGAACTCTACACGCGCCTCGGCGAGCTGATTCCCCGCTTCGCCGGCTGGGGGCTCGGTTTCGTCACGAACCGTTCCGACTTCGGCGAGTTCTTCGGCCGCCGCGCGGTTTCCGAGCGCAAGATCATGAACGGCGCCGAGGAGCAGTGGTTCCACTGGTATCCCGTCGGCTTCGAAACCCGTCCCGAACGCGCGCCGCGCGCCAAGGACGACGAGGCTTCCGGGGCCGAGCGCCGCCATGGCGCCGGGAAAGACTCCAAGCGCGAGCGTCCCCGCGCCGAGGCCCGCGACGGCGGCCAGAAGCGCTTCAACTTCTACGGAGACCGCGACGAGAAGCCCCGCTCCTCGCCGCCGCGCCGCCCCTGGGTCGGCCCCGACAAGCCGGGCTGGATTTCCCGCCCTCCCCGCCGCGACGAGGAAGGCTCCTCGTCGGGCGACAGGAAGCCCTACGGCGAGCGCAAGCCCTACGGGGAGCGCAAGCCTTTCGGCGACCGCCCTTCCTATGGCGACAAGAAGCCCTACGGCGACCGTCCTTCCTACGGCGACCGCAAGCCCCAGGGCGACCGTCCC
>DAINBW010000367.1:0-3676 GCA_036732745.1 Spirochaetales bacterium
GCCTGCCCTGGCCGATGTCGCCATCCTCGGCGTCCTTTTGGGGGGGGAGAAGGGCGTCGGCGTAGGAGAGTCCGGGGTATTCCAGCGCTTCCGAGGCCTTGGCGAGCTCGACAAGGCTGCCTTCCGCCAGGCCAAAGCGCAAGGGGGCCTTCTTGACGCCAAAATAGCCGTCGAGGGCGGTGAAGGACGCTTCGAAGCACCGAAGTCCCGCGCCGGCGAGGGTCGAGAAGGCGGAATCCATGGGAATAAGATAGCCATTTTTGTAGCCTTCTGTAAACCGTCGACGCTGGACGGCGGCGGGAAAGAACGGTACGGTCTCCCCTATCGCCAAACTTCGCGCATGGCGCCGCTGGCTTGAAAATGAGCTTAAATTATGAGTACGATGCCAATGAATCAATAAAGTATTAAATAACATTCGGAGGATTCATGAGACTCAGGGTCACCAGCCTCAAGGCAAAACTGTCCATCTCCCTCGCGTTGCTTTCCGTCTTCTCGATGACCCTGGTCGGCGTGGTGAGTTTCAGGGTCGGCGCCGCCCTGGTGACCGACGCCATCGAGAGCGAAGCGGCCATCCGCGCCGACCGGCTCGCCGGCCTGGTCGGGGCCGAGATCGCCCGCGGCGGCGTCGTGCTCGGCGGGCTTTCCCACAACCGGGATGCCATCGCCCTCGACTGGAACAACGCGGAGGCTTCCTTCGAAGCCATCCTGGAAGACGCGGGCGGCATGTTCGAGCTCGTCTTCCTCGCCGAAGCCGACGGTTCCGGCTACGGGACCGGCGGCGTGCGCGCCAACATCGCCGAGCGCGCCTATTTCCGGGCGGCGATGGCCGGCGAGGAGCGGGTCGTCAGCGCCCCCCTCAAGTCCAAGGTCAGCGGGAACCTGGTCGTGCCCCTCGCCACGCCCGTCCACCGCGGCGATCGGGTCGTCGGCATGGTCGGCGGCACGATGAGCCTGGCCTATCTCTCCGAGCGCATCTCCGGCGAGCGCGTCGGCAAGACGGGCTACGGCTTCCTCGTCGACGGCACGGGACTCGTCATCGCCCACCCCGTCGCGGAGAAGATCCTCGCCCTCAACATCGCGAAGGACGGCGACCCGGGCCTCGTCGACGCCGCCCGGCGCATGATGGCCGGCGAGACCGGCCAGGGCGAGTACCGCTTCGAGGGCAAGGACAAGACCGTCGCCTTCGCGCCGGTTCCCGGCACGGACTGGTCGGCGGCGATCACGGTCGAGACCGACGAGTTCCTCGATCCCCTCTACTCCCTCGGCTGGGCCATCGCCGCGATCATCCTCGCGCTCTCCCTGGCCGCCGTCCTCCTCGTGTTCCTCTTCCTCCGGCGGAGCTTCCGGCCGCTCGACCGCCTGAGCTCGGCGATCGCCGAGCTCGCCCGGGGCGATCTCACGAAGCGCGTCGGCCTCGCCGCCGGGGACGAGGTCGGCCTCCTGGCCGCCGCCTACGACCGGGTGATGGACGAGCTCGCCGCCCTTCTCCGGGCGGTCAAGGCCGCCAACTCGGTGAGCGCCTCCCTGGGCGCCGACCTCGCGGCCAACTCCGAGGAAACCTCCGCCGCCGTCGAGGAGATCGAGTCGACGATGGTGGGCATGCGCGACCGCATCGGCAGCCTGTCCGCCGCCGTGGCCGAGAGCGGCCGCGGCGTGGCGGGCATCCGGGACGGCGTGGCCGAACTCAACGCCCTCATCGGCCGCCAGTCCACCGCCATCGCGCAGTCCTCCACCGCGGTGGAGGAGATCGTCGCCGGCGTCGCGGAGATCGAGCGCAATGCCTCGGGCAAGCTCGCCACCTCGCGCGAGGCGGCGGAGCTCGCCCGCAAGGGCAAGGACGCCATCCGCGAGACCGCCGACGCCGTCGTCGAGATCGACCGCGGCGCCGGCGACATGCTCGAGACCATCAAGGTGATCAACGGCATCGCCGGCCAGACCAACCTCCTCGCCATGAACGCCGCCATCGAGGCCGCGCACGCCGGCGACTATGGCCGCGGCTTCAGCGTCGTCGCCGACGAGATCCGCAAGCTGTCGGAGTCCACGGCGCACAACGCGCGGAACGTCTCGACGACCCTGCGCGCCATGGCCGAGCGCATCGCCCAAACGGCCGAGCGCAACAAGTCCGCCGCCGAGCTCTTCGCCGGCATCCACGACGGCGTGGAGGCCGTCGCCGGCGGCATGGAGGAGACCCTCGCCGGCCTCAAGGAGCTCGCCGCGGGCGGCACGCAGATCGGCTCGGCCCTCGTGGAGCTCAAGGAGACCGCCGCCGCCGTCGCGGCCTCCGGCCAGGCGATCGAGCGCCGGCTCGAGTCCATCGGCGAGGCCGCCGCCTCGGTTTCGCGCATCGCGGAGGAAAACGCGCTCGGCGTCTCCGAGGTGAGCTCCGGACTCACGCAGGTCTCGCAGTCGGTGGTCCAGCTCGCGATGAAGAGCGAGGAGAACGCGCGCACGATCGAGGGCGTCGAGGCGAGGATGGCGGGCTTCACGGTCTAGCCCCGCGGCGACCGCGCCGTCGCGCCGGCCGCCCCTGCCGCCCTTGCCGCCCCTGCCGCGGCCCCGTTCAGCGGCGCCGCTCCTTGGCCGCCCCTCACCTTCCGGTGGCGGGCGGTTTTTTCTTGAGGCCCTTGGCGCTCGGC
The DNA here is from genome assembly GCA_036732745.1 of Spirochaetales bacterium. Lineage (GTDB taxonomy): Bacteria > Spirochaetota > Spirochaetia > Treponematales > Rectinemataceae > JAEUJG01. The sequence goes on from DAINBW010000367.1 coordinate 2,637, forward strand.
GTCGCCGCGGCGGGATCCTCCGGCCAGTCATGCTTCGGATAGCGCCCGCGGAGCTCCTTACGGGCCTCGGCCCAGGAGCCGCGCCAGAATCCGGGAAGGTCGGCGGTCACCTGGACGGGCCTGCCCGCCGGGGAGAGGAGTTTGAGGACGAGGGGACGGCCGCAGAGCCGCGGGTGCTCCGCCAGGCCGTAGAACTCCTGTACCCGGGCCTCGACGAACGGATCCGCGCCCGCCGCGTACCGCACCGGCCGCGAGGAGCCGGAGGGCAGCTCCACGCGTTCCGGGGCCGCGCGGTCCAGGGCCGCGCGGTCGGCGTAAGGCAGGAGGGCCTCCAGGGCGCGGCGGAGCGCGGCGCCCGTCAGGACGGGGCCGGGCCCTCCCGTGACGAAGGGGCCGAGCCAGGCCGCTGCCTCGGCGCGGAGCGCCGCATCGGCCAGCGGCGCGAAGGCGGCGGCCGAGCCTGAGTCGCCGCCGCGCCCTTCCCCCTCGGCCAGGCGCGCGGCGTACCAGCGCGCCCGCGCCAGGAAGTCTCCCGCGCCGGCCTCCTCCCAAGGCAGGAGGTCGAGGCCTTCCGCCGCCACGCGGGCGGCGAGGCTCGCGGCGGCCTCCCGGGCCGGCGGCGCGCCGAGGGCGGTCTCGGCGAGGAGGATGGCCCCCGCGCGCCTCCGCTTGCGGGCCCGGCACGCGAGCCCCTCCCACTCGATCTCCACCCCTTCCTCGATCATCGGCGCCAGGGCCTCGAGCGCTTCCTCCTCGCCGATGGCGGCGCCGGAGAAGACCAGGCCTTCGTCCGCGCCGCCCGCGCCGCCCGGGCCGCCGAAAGCGGCGGGGCCGCGCCCGCCGAGGCTGGAGCCCGAACCGCCGGCGTCGGCCTCGGCCGCGACGATCCAGGCGGCCTCGGCGAGGGCGCCCCGCGCGCGGAGGAGCCGGCCGCCGGGCAGGCGGAAACTCGCCTCCACGCCGCCGCGCTCGACGCGCCGTTCGACCCGCTTGGCCACGCGGTCGGGAAAGGCCGCCGCCAGGAGGCTGGCGAAGCCGCC
>DAINBW010000368.1:0-3670 GCA_036732745.1 Spirochaetales bacterium
CGTTGAGCGCCTGGAGGCGCTTCAGGCGGTTGTTGCGGTTGATGACGCGGCGGTAGAGGTCGTTGAGGTCGGAGGTCGCGAAGCGGCCGCCGTCCAGCTGGACCATCGGGCGGAGCTCGGGCGGGATCACGGGGATCACGTCCAGGATCATCCACTCGGGCTTGTTGTCGGAGTTGCGGAAGGACTCGCAGATCTCGATGCGCTTCAGGAGGCGCTTGTCGCTCTTCGGGCCCTTCTCGATCATCTTGACGCGGAGCTCCGCGGCCAGGTCGTCCAGGTTGAGGCCTTCGAGGAGGGAGCGGATGGCCTCGGCGCCCATGCCGGCGGAGAAGGCGCCGCCGTAGCGGTCCTGCGCCTCGTACCACTCCTCCTCGGTGAGGAGCTGCTGGCGCTTCAGGTCCGTGTCGCCCGGATCGATGACGATGTACTTCTCGTAGTAGAGGACGGAGCGCAGGGCGGCGACGGGGAGGTCGAGGAGGAGGCCCATGCGGCTCGGGACGGAGCGGTAGAACCAGATGTGCGACACCGGGCTGGCGAGCTCGATGTGGCCCATGCGCTCGCGGCGCACCTTGAAGTGCGTGACCTCGACGCCGCAGCGGTCGCAGATGACGCCCTTGTAGCGGATGGACTTGAACTTGCCGCAGTAGCACTCCCATTCCTTGGTCGTGCCGAAGATGCGCTCGCAGAAGAGGCCGTCTTTCTCGGGCCGGAGGGTGCGGTAGTTGATCGTCTCCGGCTTTTTAACCTCGCCGTAGCTCCAGGCCCGGATCATGTCCGGGCTGGCGAGGCGTATCATGATGCTGTCGAAATCCTGGATGTCTCTCATATCAAGTCCCCCCTCATCGTGTCGACTTGGGCAAAATGTACCGGTGAACGGTCCGCCGCGGAGGCGCGTCGGGCACGGGGCGCCACGGAGGAAGAGGTGATACCGGGAAGCGGATGGGAAGCGCGCTTCGCGCTCCCCGTCTTTTCCCCTACCCTCTTCCCCTCTCCGTGCAACTCCGTGTCCTCCGTGGTCCCGCGGCGAATCGTATCGAGGCCCCTTAGAAGGCGCCCTGCTTGTTGATGATGTCCTCGTCGCGCTCGGTCAGCGCGATCTGCTTGCCCTTGGCGTCGTAGACCCGGATGTCGAGGGCGAGGCCCCTGAGCTCCTGGACCATGACGTTGAAGGCCTCGGGGATGCCCGCCGCGGTGTGCGGCTCGCCCTTGACGATGGCCTCGTAGACCTTGGCGCGGCCGGTCATGTCGTCGGACTTGATCGTGAGGAGCTCCTGCAGCGTGTTGGCGGCGCCGTAGGCCTCGAGGGCCCAGACCTCCATCTCGCCGAGGCGCTGGCCGCCGAACTGGGCCTTGCCGCCGAGGGGCTGCTGCGTCACGAGCGAGTAGGGGCCCGTGGAGCGCGCGTGCATCTTGTCGTCGACCAGGTGGTGCAGCTTCATGAAGTAGATGACGCCGACCGTGACCGGGTTCTGGAAGTGCTCGCCGGTGCGGCCGTCGCGGACCATGCAGCGCGAGTTGACGGGCAGGCCCGCCTCCTTGAGCTTGGATTCGATCTGCTCCTGCGAGGGCGACTGGAAGACGTGGCAGGCGAACCACTCGTCGAGGGTGCTGGCGGCCCAGCCGAGCTCGGTCTCCATGATCTGGCCGATGTTCATTCGGGACGGGACGCCGAGCGGGTTCAGGCAGATGTCGAGCGGCGTGCCGTCGTCGAGGTAGGGCATGTTCTCGATGGGGAGGACGCGGGCGACGACGCCCTTGTTTCCGTGGCGTCCGGCCATCTTGTCGCCTTCCTTGAGCTTGCGCTTGGCGGCGATGAGCACCTTCACCACCTCCTCGACGCCGGGGGAGAGGTCGTCGTTCGCGGAGCGCTTGAGGCGCTGCACGTCGATGATCGTTCCCTCGATGCCGTGGGGGACGCGGAGGGAAGAGTCGCGGACGTCCTTCGCCTTCTCGCCGAAGATGGAGTTGAGGAGCTTGAACTCGGGCGTGGTCTCGGTCTCGCTCTTCGGCGTGACCTTGCCCACGAGGATGTCGCCGGCCTTGACCTTGGCGCCGACGCGGATGATGCCCTCGGAGTCGAGGTTGTCGAGGCTCTTCTCGCTCGTGTTCGGGATGTCGCGCGTTATGCGCTCCGGCCCGAGCTTGGTCTCGCGGACCTCGGTCTGGAACTCCTTGATGTGGATGGAGGTGAACATGTCCTCCTTGACCACGCGCTCGGAGATGAGGATGGCGTCCTCGTAGTTGTAGCCGTTCCAGGGCACGAAGCCGGCCAGGATGTTGCGCCCGAGGGCGAGCTCGCCGTCGCGGGTCGCGGGGCCGTCCGCGAGGACCTGGCCCTTGAGGATCTTCTCGCCCTTCTTGACGATGGGGCGCTGGGTGTAGCAGGTGTCCTGGTTGGTCCGCTGGTACTTCACGAGCTCGTAGCGGTCGCGGGCCTTCTTGTCCTCGTCCGGCTGGATGACGACGTGGTGCGCGTCGACGTAGTCGACCACGCCGCCGCGCTTGGCCTTCACGAGGACGCCGGAGTCGTAGGCGCACTTCTGCTCCATGCCCGTGCCGACTCTCGGCGGCTCGGGGAAGACGAGGGGGACGGCCTGGCGCTGCATGTTCGAGCCCATGAGGGCGCGGTTGGCGTCGTCGTGCTCCAGGAAGGGGACGAGGGCCGCGGAGACGGAGATGATCTGCTTCGGCGAGACGTCCATGTACTGGAGCTCGGGGGCCGTGCGGGTCGTGTAGTCGCCCTGGTGGCGGCAGGAGATCGAGTCGTCGGCGAAGACGCCGTTCTTGTCGATCTTGGCCGAGGCCTGGGCGATGTAGTACTTGTCCTCGTCCATCGCGGAGAGGTACTCGATGTGCTTGGAGGCCTTGCCCCCCTCGACCTTGCGGTAGGGGGTCTCGAGGAAGCCGTACTCGTTGACCGTGGTGTAGGTCGCGAGCGAGACGATGAGGCCGATGTTCGGGCCTTCCGGCGTCTCGATGGGGCACATGCGGCCGTAGTGCGTGTAGTGGACGTCGCGCACCTCGAAGCCGGCGCGGTCGCGGGAGAGGCCGCCGGGGCCGAGGGCGTTGAGCCTGCGCTTGTGCGTGAGCTCGGCCAGCGGGTTGACCTGGTCCATGAACTGCGAGAGTTGCGAGGAGCCGAAGAACTCCTTGATCGCCGCGACGATGGGCTTGATGGAGACCAGGTCCTGCGGGCGGATCGTGTCGGTCTCCTTGAGGCTCATGCGCTCCTTGGCGATGCGCTCCATGCGGCCGAAGGCGCTCTTCATCACGTTGGCGAGGAGCTCGCCGACGGAGCGGACGCGGCGGTTGCCGAGGTGGTCGATGTCGTCCACGTTCGACTCGCCGTAGTAGACGCTCATGAGGTACTTCATCGTCGCGATCACGTCGTCGCGGACGAGGGTGAAGTCCTTCACGGGGACGGAGTAGTCGAACTTCTTGTTGAGCTTGTAGCGGCCGACCTTGCCGAGGTCGTAGCGGCGGCTCGAGAAGAACATGTTCGACAGGTCGCGCTCGGCGTTCTCCACCGTGATGGGCTCGCCGGGCATGAGGGTCGAGTAGACGGCGGCCAGCGCGTCGGCCTTGGAGGGCTCGTCCTGGCTCGGGTCTTCCTTCACGAGCTTGATGTCCTCGCGCTCGAAGCAGTTGAGGATCATGTCGAAGTGGAGGG
>DAINBW010000369.1:0-3666 GCA_036732745.1 Spirochaetales bacterium
TGCTCGTCGAGATTGGCGAGTGTCACAAGCATGTCGGCGCGGTCTTGCGGGCCCGCGAGCTTTACCGTTTCTGTCTCGTCGCGCGCTTTCTCACGGCGGCCGAGCTTCCCTTTCTCTCCGCCCTCGCTTCGGCCGAAGCGGGGCTCTCGTCGCCGGGACTGCGCCGCGCCTCGGAGGGCGCGCGGAGGCTCCTCCGGGATGGCCGCCCGCCCTCGGAGGCTTTCGCCCGCGTCGACGGCTTTCCGGGCGAAGTGTCCCGCTGGTTCGCCCTCGCCGAGCGGACCGGCGATCCGGCCAAGGCCTTCTCGTTCCTGGAGGCTTATTTCGGCCACGAAGCCGATCGGCTCGGGCGGGCGGCCGTGGCCTTGGTCGAACCCCTATCCATGCTCGTCGCCGGCTGCCTCGTCGCCGCGTCCCTGGCCGGCCTCGTGGCGACCACGCTCGCGGCCTCGCTGGAAGGCCTGACCCCGCCCTAGGAGGAAGCATCGTGAAGAAACGACTGGGATTCCGCCCGCGTCGACGATCCGGTTGGAAGATCGCCGTTTCCGCTTGCCTTCCGCCGCTCGTCCGGGCCGAGGATGGCTGGACCTTCGTCGAGACGGTCATCGTCGTCGCCATCATAGCGGCGCTGACGGGCACCGTCGGCTTCGCCGGTTCGCGGTACGTCGATCTCGCCAGGCGGGTTTCGGCCGCCACGCAGATCGAAGCCTTGCGGCTTTCCCTCGAGGCCTACCGCCTCGACGCCGGCGCCTATCCAACGGCGGGACAGGGGCTCGAGGCGCTGTGGGAAAAGCCGAGCCTGGCCCCGGTTCCGGCCAGGTGGAACGGACCCTATCTCGATCGGCGTCCCGCGGCGGATCCCTGGGGCACTCCCTTCAGCTATCTAAGTCCGGGCCCGCAGGGGCTGGCGTACGGCATCGCGAGCCTGGGCGCGGACGCCCGGGAAGGAGGGCTGGGTGCGGCGGCGGACATCGTTTCCTGGGAGGCCGACCGATGAGGGCTACGCTCTCGTCGCGACGGTCCTCGAGGCCCTGGCCGTCGCGGCGCTGGCCGCCGCGATCGGTATCGCCTATCGCGTTGCCTTCCGGTTCTCGGCCGACTCCGCCGGCCTGCTCTCCCTCGCGGCGGAAAGGCACCGGGAAGCCTACTTCTCCGCCTTGTCGATCCCCGCGGGGCGCTGAACCGGGGTTCTCCCTCGTGGAGACGGCGGTGGCCGTCGCCCTCTCCGGCGTCCTGGTCGTGACGGCCTCGGGTCTCGCCTTGGGCGGGCTGGTCGCGGGGCGCCGGGTCCTCGCCGAGTGCCGGCGCACGCTGGCGGCGGCCAGGCTGTCGCGCGATCTCGCCGCGGCGGCGGCAACGGCGAACCGCCTTGCTGCCGCCGGAGCCTTCGTGGACCGCGCCGCCGATGCCGTCGCCCTCATGGACCGCGCCACCGCCGCCGTAATGGCCCGCGCCGCCGGCGCCGTCGTTGACCCGCGGGGGCTCGTGTCGAGCCTCGCCGTCGTGCGGAGCGAATCGGGCAGGGCGCTCGGTCTCGAGGCGTTGATCGCGGGGGCGGACCCGCCCCTGCGCCTTTTCGCGCCCTTCCGTTCCGGCGCCCCGCGCTCCGGAGGCGAGCGATGAGGCGCGATGGCGGCTTTCTCGTCCTTGTCCTCCTCCCGGCCCTGTTGGGGGTATCGAGCTCGCTCGGCCTTTCCGGCGCCCTGGTCGCCACCCGACGCGCCGTCGCCTCCGAGCTTCGCCGCCTTGAGGGGGAGGCCGCCTTTTTCGTCGAGGCGGCGAAGGCCATGAAGGCGATAGCGGCGAGCGCGAGCCCGGAGGCCGATTCCGTCTTCGATGCCTTCTGGAAGGCCTTCCCGTCCCTGGCGCTGCGCGACCTCTCCGGGCTCTGCCTCGAAAGCCAGAGGCTCTCGGCGGCGGACCCCGCCGCGGCGGATCCCGACGCGACGGAACCAGCCGGATCGCCCAGCGCCGCGTTCTCCCGCCCTCCGCCGGTCAACGCAACCCTGGCCCCGCGCTCCGACCTGGCGGAGGCGGCTCGCCATTCGGGCATGTCGGCGGCGGCCGCCGAAAGGTTCGCTTCGGCGATCCTGGCCGCGAGAGCGGCGCGGGAGCTCTTCCCGCGGGACATCGAGGGGCTCGCCCGGGCCGCCTCCGGCGATCCGCCGCCGTCGAGGCTCCCGCGCCATGTCGGCGCCAAGAGTTGGCGCTGGGAATTCTCCGCCTCGGTCGGCGGATCGCGGCTGGCGGTCGTCTATCATGGCGAACCGGCGGGTGATCTTTCGCGCATCGCTTCCTACGAGTTGATGGAATTCCGCGTGGGGGACAACCGATGAATCGCCGGAAATCCGCGCCTCGGACGGATCCGCCGGCTTCCCCGGATCTCCTGCCGGACTCGGGCGGCCGCTTGGTGCTCCACCCCAAGAGTTATGCGGCGTTTATCGTGGAGGCGCCGTGCCGCGACGAGTCCGAAGCCGTCGACTTCGCCGGGGAAGCCGCCCTTCGCTCCATGCCGGATGGACTCGAGGGCTATTCGGTCGATGCCCTCGCCCGGCCATCCTCGCCGGGATCGACCACCGTGCTGCTGAGGCTCTGTCCCCGGTCCAGGCTCGTCGAGGCCGCCGCCGGGAGCGGCCGCCGCGTCACGACGCCGGAAGACTGGCTTGTCGGGGCTCCGGCGGGACTCTATCTTTTCGCCGCCGCCGCGCTTTGCCTCGGCTTTCGGGTCAGCGATGGTTTTCCGCGGGAGCGCGCCATGGCCCTGGCCGACTCCGCCGAGGGGGAGTCGCTCGTTCTCGCAGCCCTACAGGCAAATCCAGCCGAACCGCCGGATCGGATTTCCCTTGAGCCGGGAGCGCCCGGTCGGCCACTTGCCGATTTTCTGGCGTCAAGGCCGTCGCGGTATCCCCTGTATCCCGAAGCGCGCCAAAGAAAAAGGGCACGGCGAATCTTCGCCGTCTCCGCGCTCGCGCTTTTCCTATTTTCAGCCCTGGCATTTCTCTCGGCGCGGACCGAAGCCGCCTATGAACAACGCGTTGCCAAGCTTGGGCGGCTTTTCGCCGCCTACGAGGCCGAGACAAGGCTTCATACCGCGTCTCCCCCATTGGCGGGCCAAGGAGGGGCCGCCCCGGCGGAACGCGCCGCTCGCTCCCTGCGCGCCGGGCTTTCCGCCTTGTTTTCGGCCCTCGGCGCGGAGGATCGCCTGCGATCCCTGTCCCTGTCGAGCGACGGGTTCGAACTCGAAGGTTTCCTGAAGGATCCTTGGGATTTCGCCAGGCGGCTGGAGGCGACGGGGTTTTACGACCGGATCTCCGTGGTGGAAGCCGGTCACGGCGTTCCGGGAAAGCCTTTTTGTTCGCTGGTCGGATCGGCGGCGCGCGATGAATGAAAAGACCAAGACGGCGCTCGCCCGCATCGCGCTTCTCGTCGGCATCGCCGCGACCCTGTCCTTCTTCCCGCCCCGTCTCGCCAACCTGTCCCGCCTTCGCGCTGAAGCGCGCGAGTTTGAACGCCGAATCTCTTCCCTGCGGTTGCCCGCCAAGGCGCCGTCGGGCGGCGGGCAGGCGGACGCGTCGCCCGGCGGCGGCCTCGAAGCGCCGACCGGCGACGGGTTCGAAGCGCCGACCGGCAACGGCCTCGAAGCGCCGACCGGCAACGGCCTCGAAG
>DAINBW010000370.1:0-3647 GCA_036732745.1 Spirochaetales bacterium
CGCTGCGCTTCGGCGACAGGTCGGCCAACGCCTACGCCACGGGAGCGGACGCGGCCTTGCCGGGCGGCGGCGCGGCCCCGCCCTTCAGGAACCAGGTCTTCGCGGCCGGGCGTTATCCGACACTGGGAGAGCGCGGGATCGTACTCTCCGAGCGCGAGGCGGATCGCCTCGGCGCGCGCCTCGGCGACCGCGTCATCGCGCTCGCGAACGACGCCTACGGCAGCTTCGGCGCCGTCGAACTGCCGCTCCTCGGCGTGACCCGCTCGGATCCCGGGCCGGATTCCTGCCTCGTCGACCTCGACTCGATGCGCGCCTTCCTCGGCGTGGAGACGGGCGCGGCCGAGTTGGCCCTCTTCCTCGTGGACGCGGCCGGCTCGCCCGTCGACCCCCGGAAGGTTCCCGAGGCTGTGCGGGCGATGGAGGCCGCGGTCGCCGCGGAAGGGCTCGAGGCCAGGCGCTGGGACGCGGCCGGGAGCGTGGCCGGCGCCTTGCTCGCCTTCTTCGACTCCTTCATCTACGCGATGTACGCCATCTTCGTGATCGTCGCGGCGGCGGGCATCGCGAACTCGGTCCTCCTGTCGGTGCAGGACCGCACGCGGGACTTCGCCACGCTTCGGGCGGTGGCCTTCCCGGCCTCGTGGGTCAAGGCGATAGTCGCCCTTGAGACCCTGATCGTGGGAGCCGCCGCCTCGCTCGCGGCCGTCGCCGCCGCCATACTCGTGATCGCGGCGATGGGTCCCGAGGGCCTTCGCCTGTCCGAATCGACGCGGGGCATCGCGGAATGGATGCCCCTGTCCATTCCCGCCAGGGTGGACCCCGTCGCCTTCGCGCTGATTTTCCTCGGCGGCTGCGCCGCCCCCCTGGCCGCCGCGGCCTATCCGCTGCGCGTTCTCGGGAGGCTCAACATCCGCGAAGGCCTCGGCTACGTCTAGCCGCGGCGCGCCCTCACGGGGCGCCCGCGCGGAGTCCGGCCGCGTTGAGGGCGCCCGAGCGGAGGGCGCCCGCGCGGAATCCGACCGGCGGCTAGTCGGCGAGGGGAATGTAGATGAACATCTCCGAGTTCGCGGGATCGGCCGGCGTGAAGCGCCCGTCGTAGTACTCGAAGTCGTCGGCCTCGGCCAGGGCCAGGCCCGATCGGGGGATGTAGGTCTTGTAGATGTAATCGTAGGTCGCGCCGAGGGTGTCGAGCCCGCCCTTGTGCGTGAACACGGCGTAGCGCCGGGCCGGAAGGGTCTTCCGGACCATGCCCTCGGGCGGCGCCGCCGGCTCCTCCTCGTTCTCCACCTCGACACCGACGAACTCCGTCCACTCCGAGTCCTCGCTCATCGAGAAGGGATCGAGGTATTCGCAGATGCCGTAGCTCCCGCCGCCGTCCTTGCGGCGCGGCACCTCGTCCGCGCGCGGCAGGAAGGCCGCCCACAGGGCGGGGACGCGGTTCCGGCTTTGCGAGCTCTTGCCCGCGAGTCCGACCACGGAGAAGGCTTCCTTGCTTTCGATCCTCGGTTCCATGACCATGCCTCCAGCCATCGCGCGGAGGGCCGTGACCGTATAGGGTTCCCTTGACGGCAGGGAGGCCTTGATGCCTCGTTCGCGGTAGCGCCCCGGCGGCAGGCCGAAGCGGCGCTTGAAGGCCCTCGTGAAGGCCTCCTGCGAATCGTAGCGCGCGTCCAGGGCGATGTCGACGACGCGGTCTTCCGTCTCGACGAGGCGGAGGGCCGCGACGCTCAGGCGCCGCTCGCGGATGTACTCGGTGACGGTGAGGCCAAGGACGGCCTCGAAGATCCGGTGGAAGTGCCAGGGCGAGACATAGGCCGCCTCCGCCGCGACGTCGCGGAAGCCGATGTCCTCGCCCAGGCGCTCCTCGATGAAGAGTACGGCGCGACGCAGTTGCCCGAAGTAATCGACCATGGTTCGCGCCTCCCTCGCGCGATGCGGGTGAATCCTAGCGCCGGTGGCCGGCGGCGGTCTTGATCAGGATTGCGGAACGATCGCCGCCTTCAGGTCGCCGTGGCGGCCCGGCGGCTCCCTCGGCCCCGGCCGCCCCCGCCGCCTCCGCCGCCTCCGCCGCCCCGCGCCAGGAGAAGGACGAGGAGGAGGGCCAGTCCGAGGAGCATGATGCCGACCGACGACAGGAGTCCCATCCGGTAGGCGAAGAAGGGCGCCCGGCCCGCGCGGATGAGCGCGTCGATGAGGGGCCCGGTGACGAGGGTCGCGGACAGGCCCCAGGAGAGCTGGAAGGCGGCGTTGTAGGCGGCGAAATAGCGGCCCCGTTTGCGGGGCGGTATCAGGACCGAGGCGTAGGCGTAGGACGAGGAGGCGACGCAGGCGTCGGAGAGGCCCTTCAGGACCGCCGCGACATAGACGAAACCGAGGCTCGGCGCCAGGGCGTAGGCGAGGATCGAGACGATCCCGGACAGGGTGCCCAGGACGAGAAGGGCGGGGATGCCCAGAGTGCGCCCGAGGAAGCCCAGGAAGAGGCCCGCCAGGATGAGGGCGGCGGACTCGACGTTGGCCACGAGGCTGATCTCCCGCGCGGAGGCGGCGAAGCCGTCCGCCAGGTCGAGATACTGCGCGCGGAAGGCGCCGAGGGAATTGACGCCGCAGTTGATGAGGAGCATGGCCGCGAGGAAGAGGGCGAAGACCTTGAGGTCGCCGCCTTTCGCCCGGCCCGCGGGGGAGGATTCCGCCGCCGGGCCGCCCGCCTTGGCCCGGAAGGCGACGCCGCCTTCGGGCATGACGAGGAGGGGCACGACGGAGCCGAGCATCGCGGCGGCGGCGACGAAGAAGATGCCGCCCTCCTTGTAGCCCCAGCCGGCGAAGGCCTTGCCCATGCCGTCGTACAGCGCGCCGCCCGCGAGGGCGCCGAGGATCCTGCCCGCGCCGCCGACGCTCGCGAGCCTGCCCTGCGCGGCGTTGCGCTCGGCGGGCGTATAGACGTCCGAGATGAGGGCGCTCCAGCCGATGTTGGACATCGACCAGAAGATTTCGATGACCGACAGGCCGCCGATGATGACCCAGCCCGCGGTACGCGGCCCGGCGGCGAGCGAGTGGAAATACCACATGAGGAGGTGCCCGAGGCTCGCGAGGATTTCGCCCGCGACGATCAGGCTGCGCCGGATTTGTAGCCGGTCGGTGAGCCTTCCCCAAACGAAGGTCTGGAACAGGATGTTGAGGAGCATGGGGATCGTCTCGAAGAGGGTCGTCTCCGTGACGCTGAGGCCGAGGTAGCCGCGCAGGTACACGCCGAGGAAGGTGTAGAATATGCCCCGACGGAACATGGCGAGGGCCTGGAAGGAGGAGAGGCCGACGAAGATGGCGGAGGGACGGGCCGCGACGCGCAAGGCGGTTATTTTGCGTAGGCCGCGGCGGGACTGTCAAGGCGGGAGGGGGGGCAGGGCGGGATCGCCCGAGCCGCCCCAGGGAGGGCTTCAGGCGGCGGGCTTCACCTGAGACCGCCGCCTCCCATCGGCCCGCGGCGAGGGAAGCCCGCCCGCAGGGGGGGCAGCGTCACGCGACCTTCGGTTCGGGGGCAGTGCCCTCGTCCCCAGGCGAGGCGCCCCCCCCCTTAGTCACCAAAAAAAGCGCCCGACCTCACGGCCGGGCGCTCCTTTTCGGATCCTGTCGCGTTGTGCGATTACAGGTCGCCG
>DAINBW010000371.1:0-3617 GCA_036732745.1 Spirochaetales bacterium
TCATCGCGTCGCCCGTCAGGGTGCGCGAGGGGACGCGGTAGCTGCCGGTGTAGCACCAGGCCGAGACGCCTTCCTCGCGGAGGCCATAGGTCTTGGCCACGAGGTTTTCCATGCCGCGCGCGACGCCGTCGGTGCCGAGGGTGCCGACGACGGTGGTGACGCCGGCGCGGAAACAGTCGGAGACGGGGAGTTCCGGCGTCCGGGTTGAAAAGCCGCCTTCGCCGCCGCCGCCCGTCACGTGGACATGGGCGTCGATGAAGCCGGGAGCCAGGATGCGGCCGCCGGCGTCGAGGATTTCGACCTCGCCGGGAAGGCAGTCGGCGTCGATGTGGGGGGCAATGGCGAGTATCGTGCCGCCCGCCGCGAGCAGGTCGCGGCGGCCGAGGGCTTCGGGGGCGTAGAGGTCGGCGTTTTTGACCAAGAGGAACATACAACCATCCTTCGAGGCTCAGGATAGAGTATATACAGCAAGGATCATGCCAGCACTAGAAAAATCGGCGGTAGGACAGGGGCGCTTCCGGCGTATGGGCGAAACTTTCGGCCGGATTGGAGCAGCCTTCCGGCCGGCCCGGCGAACCACCGACCCGACCGGCGAATCCCTGGTCATCGCGCTTGTCCTTTGGGCGCCCAATCAGTACTTTTTTATTGAGAGGAGTCATCGTGAAAATTTTAATTATCGGGAACGGGGTCGCCGGCATCTCGGTAGCCAAGGAGCTTCGCGCCCGCCACGCCGATCCCGCCTCCCTCGACCTTGAGGTGCTCGCGCGCGAGTCCTACGACTATTACTCCCGCATTCGCCTGCCCGAGGTTTTCGGCGGCGGCGAGGCGAGCGCCGAGCTGCTCGCGCTGTTCAAGCCTGGTTGGTACGCCGAGCGCTCCATCAGGGTCCGCCTCGGCTGCGACGTCGCCGCGATCGACCGCGCGCGCCGGACCCTCATCCTCTCCACCGGGGAGGAACTCGGCTATGACCGCCTGGTCCTGGCCCTCGGCGCCGACCCCGTCCGCCCGGCCCTGCCCGGCGCCTACCTGCCCGGGGTCCACACCGTCCGCGAGTACGACGACGCTTCCCGCGTCCGCGCCTCCGCCGAGGCGCATCCCGAGGCGGCCGTCGTCGTCGGCGGCGGCCTGCTCGGGCTCGAGGCCGCCCGCCACCTGCAGCAGTTCGGGGTCAAGGCGGTCACCGTCCTCGAGGCCGCGCCGCGCCTTCTTCCGCGCCAGCTCGACGCTCCGGGCGCCGCCGTCCTGGAGGCGGCCCTCCGCGAACTTGGCATCGCCACCGTCGCCGGCGCCCGCCTCGCCGCCTTCGAGGGCGCCGCCCGGGTCGAGGCCGTCCGCCTCGAGGACGGCCGCCGCTTCGAGGCGGGAAGCGTGGTCGTTTCGATGGGCGTCCGTCCGCGCACGGGACTCGCCAAGGCCGCCGGCCTCGCCTGCGGCCGCGGCATCGTCGTGGACCGCTTTCTCAGGACCTCCGACCCCGCGATCAGCGCCGTCGGGGACTGCGCCGAATTCGAGGGTGTCTCCTGGGGCATCATCCCCGTCGCCCTCGACGAGGCCGCGCCCTGCGCCGCCGCGCTCCTCGGCGACGAGTCGCGGCCCTACTCGGGCACCATTCCGAAAAACAGCCTCAAGGTGGCGGGCGTCGAGCTGTCCTCCTTCGGCGCCGCCGCCGAACCGCCCGCGGGCGCCGAAGTCTTCCGCGCCGCCTCGGGGCCCGGTCGCTACGAGGCCTATTGCCTCCACGAGGGAAGGCTTTCAGGCGCCATCGTCCTCGGCTCCAAGGAAAAGGCCCGCCGCGTCCAGGGTCTCGTCGGCGGTCCCGCCGACCGGGCCTTCGTCGAGAGCCTCCTAGCGCCCTGACGGACTCGCCCGGGGCGACCCCGCGCCTCGCGCCCCGCCGGACCTCGCCCCATCGCCCCGGCCGCCCGCGCCCGCCGGACTCTCCAGGGGCCCGCGTGCGTCCGCTTCAGGGCCGCCGACAAAAAAGCCGCCCGGCGCGGGCCGGGCGGCTTTCGTTGACGCGGGCGAAGCGTCGCCCGTCGCGCCAACCGGGATCAGGCGAGCTTCGCGTCCTTCCCGCCGGCGCGGAGGGCGGCCAGGCCGAGGAGGGTGGAGACCGCGAGACCGGCGAAGGCCATGCCCTTTTGCCAGTTCGGGTCCTTCATGAAGTTGCCGGAGAAACCGAGGACGTAGCCCGCCAGGATCGCCGCGAAGAGGAGGGCGGGATTCGCCTTCTTCTTGCCCATCGCGAGGATGGCGATGAAGAGGGCGGGGACGATGCCCGAGGTGTAGCCCTGGTAGGTCTTGAGGAGGAGATCGACGATGTCGGTCTGGTAGAGGGCGATGACGGCGCCGACGACGGCGACGATCACGACCCAGCCGCGGGTCCAGGCGAGCGAGCGGCGCCCGATGAGGTCGTTTTCGATGATGCCGGCCGCCGTGAGGAGGACGGTGTCGGCGGTGGAGAGGATGGCGGCCAGGACGCCGAAGAGCATGAGGACGCCGAGCCAGCCCGGGAGGACGTTCTTGATGATGGCGTTGAGGGGGTCGAGCTTCCCGGGATCGAAGCCCGTCGCCTTGGCCCAAAGGCCGATGAAAGTGATGGCGAAGGCGAAGGCGAGCATGCCGAAGCCGCTCGTGAAAGAGGACTTCCGGGCGTTGGCGGGGCTGTCGGCGGAGAGGATGCGGCCGAACATCATCGGGCAGATGAAGTAGGAGCCGGCGACGACCACGAGGTAGTACGCGAGGTCGAAGGGGCCGAATTTGGGGGAGAAGAGCTCGATGTGGAGGCTGCCGGGGGCCGGTGCCTTGGCCAGGAAGAGCCAAGCCAGGGTGCCGAGGAGGGCGAGAGCGAGGACGCCGAACTGGAAGAAGTCGGTGCGGAGCACGGATTTCTGGCCGCCGATGAGGGTGTAGACGAGGAGGAAGAGGGCGGCGGCGACGACGGCCCAGAAGTGGCTGAGGCCCGTCATCGTCGCGATCACCTTGCTCGCCGCCAGGAACTGGCCCGCCGCGATGCCCGTCCAGGTGAAAACGATGATGGCGGCGACGAGCTTCCTTACGGCCTTGCCGCCCAGCTTGCCGGCCAGGTCGGGCATCGTGAGCGCCTCGGACTCGCGGACCCGCCGCGAAAGGAAGGCGCCCTGGAGGAAGTGGGCGAGGGAGCCTGCCGCGACGAACCAGAAGGCGGCGAAGCCGAGGTTGAAGGCCTTGCCGACCGTGCCGATCGTGATGCCGCCGCCGATGGTGGAGGCGAGCATCGAGGCGATGATGAGGTAGCGCGGCTGCTTCCTGCCGGCGACGAGGAAATTCTCGAAACTGTCGTTGTATTTCAGGCTGAGGAAGGCGATCGCCAGGAGGGCGATGCCATAGATGATAAGGAACCAGACCATGTTCCACTCCTTCGTAGGACGCTGGGGTTTGGGCATAGGACGCATTGTATAGTGTCCTATCCCAGCTCGTACAATAGCGAAAGCCTGAGGCTTGGTCAAGAGAAAAGCCCCGGGCCGTGGCGGCTCCGGGGCTCGGGTTCCGGCCAGGCGGGGTCTGGCCGACGCGGTCAGGCCTCCGTGGCGCCTTCGACGAGGAGGTAGAGGGGCTGCGCGCAGCCCTCGCCGACG
>DAINBW010000372.1:0-3617 GCA_036732745.1 Spirochaetales bacterium
GGAATCCGCGAGGAGGCGGCGATGGCGCGCGGCCAGGGCCTCGTCGCCCGCGGCGAGGGGCTTGGCGAGCAGCTCCGTCCAGGCGAGGGTCGAGGCGGCGAGCCTCCAGCCCGAGGCGGCGGCCGCCTCGAAAAAGGCCTCGGCGGCGGCGCGGCGGCGGTCGCCGGGCGCGCCCTCCGCGAGGTGGATGAGGGGCGCCGAGTCGACGAGGACGAGGTCGCCCGCCCGGAGGTCGAGCTCCATGGGCCCTAGTCCCCGACGGCGACCCGGTTGCGGCCGCCGCGCTTGCATTCGTAGAGCCGCTCGTCCGCGCGCGCGAAGAGCGCCGCGGGAAGCTCCCCGGCCCGGGCCAGGGCCCCGCCGGCGGACAGCGTCACCGAGAGCCTCGCACCGCCCTCGAGCTCGAGCCAGCTGCGCTCCACGAGGGCGCGGACGCGCTCCGCCACCTTGCCGAGGAGCTCGGGATCGGCGTTCGGCACGACGACGGCGAACTCCTCGCCGCCCCAGCGCGCGGCCGCGTCGAAGCGCCGGAGGGCGCCGCCCAGGGTGTCGGCAACCATCTTGAGGACGCGGTCGCCGGTCTCGTGGCCGCGCTCGTCGTTGACGAGCTTGAAATGGTCGATGTCGGCGACGATGAAGCCGAAGGAGAGGCCGCTCGCGGCGAGCTCGCGGAAGCGCGAATCCACCTCGAGGTCGAGGAAGCGGCGGTTGCCGAGGCCGGTGAGCGGATCGGTGAGGGATTCCTTCCGGGCGCGCTCGAGCTCGGCGATGATGCTCGAACGCTCGGAGCGGTCGCTGAAGATCTCGATGGCGCCCGTCACGGCCCCGCCTTCGCCCCAGACGGGCGCGCCGCGCACCGCCACGGGCACGCGGTGCCCCGACTTGTGGTGGAGGTAGACCTCGATCTCGCGGACCTTGCCGTCCTCGATCACTCCGGACAGGGGACAGCCGCCGTCGCAGAGTTCGCAGCCCGCGCCGTCCACGTGCCGGAGGATGTTGTCCGCGCAGCGCTTTCCGAGGACCTCCGCCCGGGCGTAGCTGGTGATCCGCTCCGCGCCCTTGTTCCAGAAGGTGATGCGTCGCTCGCGGTCGACGAGATAGACGCCCTCGGAGATGCTGTCCACGATGCTCGAAAGGATGTCTTCGGCCATTGGCCAAGTATAGACGGAGCCGGCGGTTCCGCGCAATCCGCCGCCTTTCCGGGGCGGCCGATCGGAGGCGGCCGGGCCAGTTGTGCATAGGCGCAACTGGCATTTCACGGCTTTTCCCGGCCTCAGCCGCCTCGCCGCCCCGTCGCGAAGCCCGGTTTCGCCGCGGCGCCGCGGCGGCCCTAGGACCCGCGCTCCGGCGGCGGTATACTGGCTTCATGGCGCACCGGGGTTTCGTCGTCGCGGCCTGGGAGTCGGAGGGCCGGATCTTCCTCACGGGCCGGCTCGAGGAGGGGCGGAGCTTCGCCGCCGTCCTGGCGGGGCGCGGCGGCGCCTTCCTGGTCCGCGCCGCGGAGGCCGAGGCGGCGCGGACCGCCCTCGAGCCCCTCGGCGGCCTGTGCGAGGTCGAGCCTTGGTCGAGCATGGAGGGCGAGCCCCTCGTCCGGCTGCGGGTTCCGCCGCGCCGCCTCGGCCGGGCCGAGCGGGCCCTCCGCGCGGCCGGCGTCGAGCCCTTCGCCGCGGAGCGCGGCGGGGCGGAGGACTTCCTGGCGGAGCGGGGCGTCTCCGGCGGCGTCGAGCTCCGCGGCGAGCCCCGGCCCGGGCGCCGCGTGGATCGCGTCTTCCTCGAGCCGGAGATCCTGCCCGCCGATTCGTCGCCCGCCCTGCGCTGGCTGGCCCTGGACATCGAGACCGACCGCGAGGAGCGCGTCCTGGCCGTCTCCCTCGCCGACGGGGTGACGCCCGGCGAGGTGCTCTTCCGCGGGCCGGAGACCGGCGCCGCGGGCGTCGCCTCGTATCCGGACGAAGCCACCCTCCTTTCGGCCCTCGCCGGCCGCCTTGCGGCGCGCGATCCCGACGTCGTCACGGGCTGGAACGTCGTCGACTTCGACCTCCGCGTCCTGGCCGCCCGCTTCGCCGCGCATCGCCTCCCCTTCGCGCTCGGGCGCAGCTCCGAGCCGGGCGGCCTCGCGGAGCGGCCGGGGCGCCGCCTCGTCGCCGACCTGCCGGGCCGCGCCGTCGTGGACGCGATGCGCCTCCACCGCGCCTCGGGGGAGCGCTTCGAGGACCAGAGCCTGGAGACGGTGGCGCGCAACCTCCTCGGCGAGGGGAAGAGCGTCGCCTCCTCGGGCGAGGACAAGCTCGCCGAGCTCGAGCGGCTCCGGCGGGAGGACCCCGCGTCCTTCTGCGCCTATTGCCTCCGCGACTCCGAGCTCGTGCTCCGCATCCTCGAAAAGACCGGCCTGGCGCGGCTCACGGCGGCCCGCGCGGCCCTGACGGGCCTTTCGCTAGACCTCGCGTGGACAAGCATCCCCGCCTTCGAGCGCGTCTACGCGCGGGCCCTCCGCGAGCGCCGCGTCGCGGTCCCGCCCCGGGAGGATCGGCCGGTCTCGGGCGCCGCGGGCGGGACCGTCCTCGACCCCCTGGCCGGCCTCTTCGAGGGCGTCCTCGTCTTCGACTTCCGGAGCCTCTATCCCTCCATCATGCGGAGCTTCAACGTCGACCCCCTGGCCCACGCGCGCGCCGGCGCCCGCCCGCCGCGGGCGGACGACATCGTCGCCCCGAACGGCGCGAGGTTCGACCGGGAGGAGGGGGTCCTCCCGTCCATCATTACGCGTTATGCGGCCGAGCGCGAGCGCGCGCTCGCGGCCGGCGACGACACCGCGGCCTACGTCTACAAGATCCTGCAGAACTCCTTCTACGGCGTCCTCGGCGCCGAGGGCTGCCGCTACGCCCGCACCGAGCTCGCGGGGGCCATCACCTCCTTCGGGCGCAAGTACCTCCTCGAGTCCAGGGACTTCTTCGAGGCGCGCGGCTATCGCGTGCTCTACGGGGACACGGACTCCGTCTTCGTCGAGTCGGGCCGGGGCGCCGCCGCGGCGCGGGAGGAGCTGTCGGCGCTCGGCGAGGCCCTCGCCGCGGAGCTCAACGCGGAGATCTCCGCGCGCGTCGCCGCGGAATACGGCCTCGAGTCCCGCCTACGGATCCGCTGCGAGAAGCTCTACCGCCGCTTCTTCATCCCGCGGCTCAGGATCGACTCCGGCGGGGAGGGAGGGCGCGGCCGGGCCAAGGGCTACGCGGGGCTGCGCCTGGAGGACGGCGGCGCCGAGGCCGTGGAGGTGAAGGGCATGGAGGCGGCGCGCAGCGACTGGACGCCCCTGGCGCGGCGCTTCCAGGTGGAACTCCTCGGCCTGGTCTTCCGCGCCGCCGGCGAGGCCGAGGTCCGGGACTATTGCCGGGGGGTGGCGGCCTCGATGCGGCGGGGCGAGTTCGACGGCGAGCTCGTCTACCGCAAGTACCTGCGCCGCGCCGCGGCGGACTACGGCTCCGAGACGCCGCAGGTCCGCGCCGCGCGCCTCCTCGGCTGGGAGGGCCGGCGCGGCGCCGTCTCCTACGTGATGACGAAGTCGGGTGCCGAGCCCGCCTCCCTCCGGAGCGGCGCGCCCCTGGACTACGCGCATTACGTGGAAC
>DAINBW010000373.1:0-3604 GCA_036732745.1 Spirochaetales bacterium
ACCGAAGCGCCGGCGGACGGGACGGGACTCGCTCCCGGCGAGGCCTTCGGCCTCTTCGAACTCGCGGACGCGGTTCCGACGGCCGGCGCGCCCGTAGAAGCCGGGCGCCGCCCCGACGGCGCCGCCTCGCTCGGGGGACGCGTCTGGGGGAGCTACCTCCACGGCGTCTTTGACCTGCCGGACTTCCGCCGCGCCTGGCTCGCCTCCCTCGGCGCCGCCGCCTCGGGCCCGGGCCTCTCCCTCGAGGCCGCGCGGGACGCCGCCCTCGACCGCCTCGCGGACGCCTTCGAGGCCTCCGTCGACCTCGACCAACTTTCGTCCATCATCGGCATCGCATGACGCCTACATCCATGCACCCGCCCCGCGGGCGCCCGACTTCGGAGGAACCATGAGCCTGCTCGACACGACCATCGCCAAGATACGCCCCGCCGACGAAGCGGCGGCGGCCGCCGCCCGGGAGCGGCAGGACTCCCTGACCAAGCCGCGGGGCAGCCTGGGCCGCCTCGAGGAGCTTTCCGTCCGCATCGCGGGCATGACGCGGAATCCCCGTCCCCGGCTCGGACCCGGCGCCGTCTTCGTGATGGCCGGCGACCACGGCGTCTGCGCCGAGGGCGTCAGCGCCTTCCCGCCCGAGGTCACGCCGCAGATGGTGCTGAACTTCCTTTCGGGCGGCGCGGGCATCAACGTCCTGGCGCGCAAGGCCGGCGCCCGGGTCGTGGTCGCCGACGTCGGCGTCGCGGCCGAACTCGCCCCCGCGCCCGGACTCTACCTCAAGAAGGTCCGGCCCGGCACCGCCAACATGTCCCGCGAGAGCGCGATGAGCCGCGACGAGGCCCGCCGCGCCGTGGAGGCCGGCATCGCCGTCTTCGAGGAGGAGTACGCGCGGGAACCCTTCGGCGTCGCCGCCACCGGCGACATGGGCATCGGCAACACGACGCCCTCCACCGCCATCGCTGCCGTCCTCGCCGGCCTCGAGCCGAAGGCCATCATCGGCCGCGGCACCGGCGTGGACGACGCCGGCCTCGCCCGCAAGCTCGGCGCCGTGGAGCGGGCCCTCGCCCTCCACCGCCCCGATCCGGCGGACGGCCTCGGCGTCCTCGCCGCGGTCGGCGGCCTCGAAATCGGCGCGATAGCCGGCGTCATCCTCGCCGCGGCCGCCCGCGGCCTGCCGGTCCTCGTCGACGGCTACATTTCCGGCGCCGGCGCCCTCGTGGCCCGCGCCCTCGCCCCGCGCTCCGTCGACTACATGATCGCCGCGCACGCCTCCGCCGATTCCGGCCACCGCGGCATGCTCGCCTCCCTCGGCCTCCAGCCCCTCCTCGACCTGGGGCTCCGCCTCGGCGAGGGCACGGGCGCCGCCCTCGCGATGATGGTCTGCGACGCGGCCTGCCGCGTCCTCGACGAAATGGCGACCTTCGGCGAAGCCGGGGTCTCCGGACAGGAATGAGAACGCCGGGCCCCCGGGCCCGAAAGGAACGAATACCATGAACCTGAAAGCGACAGCCCGCCGGGCCGGCACGAAGCGTCTCGCCTCGCTCGCCGCGGCCCTCACCCTGACCCTCGCCGCCCACGCGGCGCCCGTCTCCTCGCTCGACTCCCTCGGCCGCGCCGTGACCCTGGCCGCGCCGGCCGCGCGCGTCGTCTCCCTCTCCCCCGTCGCCACGGAAACCCTGTTCGCCGTCGGCGCCGGCGCCGCCGTCGTCGGCGACACGAGCTACTGCGACTACCCGGAGGCCGCGCTGGCCCTCCCCAAGATCGGCGGCTTCTCCGCCAAGTCGATCAGCGTGGAGCGCATCGTCGCGCTCAAGCCCGACCTCGTCGTCAGCGGGGGAAAGATCCACGCCTCCGTGGAGGAGGCACTGGCCAAGCTCGGCGTCCCCTGCTTCGCCTATTCCCCGGGCGACTTCGCCGGCGTCGCCAGGACCATCGACGCCTTGGGCGACCTCGTCGGCCGCCCCGCGGAAGCCCGGAAGGCTTCCGCCGCCATGCTCGCCGAGATCGCCCGGATCGGCGGCGTCCTCGCCAAGGCGCCCGCATCCGCCCGGCCTTCCGTCTTCTGGGAGGTCTACGACGAGCCCCTCATGACCTGCGGCTCCTCGACCTTCCAGCACGCCATCGTCGAGGCCGCGGGCGGCGCGGACATATTCTCCGACCTGCCCGGTTCCTGGCCCAGGGTCAGCGCCGAGGAGGTGATCCGCCGCGCGCCCGACTTCATAATGGGCGCCGACGACCACGGGGACAAGATGAGCGTCGCGCAGATCGCCGGCCGGCCCGGCTGGGGCGGGCTCGAGGCGGTCCGCCGCGGCCGCGTGGCCCTGGTGCCGGCCAACCTGGTCTCCCGGCCCGGACCCCGCGTCGCCGAGGGCGTCCTCGCCGTCGCGAAAATCCTCCACCCGGAGCTGAAGTTCTGAACCGCCCGCCGCGCGCCCTTCCCCGGGCGGCGGGCGCCGCCGCCGCGGCCCTCGTCCTCTTCGCCGCCCTCCTCGCCAGCCTCTGCCTCGGCGGGGCGCCCATCCCGCCGGGCCAGGCGCTCGGGGCCCTGGCCTCGCGCCTCTTCGGCGGCGCGGCCGATCCCGTCGCGGTCGTCATCGTCTGGGACCTGCGCCTCGCGAGGACCCTCCTGGCGGGCGTCGCCGGCGCCGCCCTCGGCGCGGCCGGCGCCGTCCTCCAGGGACTCTTCCGCAATCCGCTCGCCGATCCCTATTCGCTCGGCGTGTCCTCCGGCGCCTCCCTCGGCGCGGTCGCCGCCATCGCCCTCGGCATCGCCTCGCCGGTCGCCGCCCTCGGCGCGGTGGAGCTTTTCGCCTTCGCCGGGGCCCTCGCGGCGGCCGCCCTCGTCTACGCGGTCGCCCGCGCCGGACGCTCCGAGGCCGCGACGGCCACCCTCCTCATCGCCGGAGCCGCCGTGGGCTCCCTCCTTTCGGCGCTGGTGTCGCTCATCGTGAGCCTCGACGACCGGGACCTCCACCGCGTCTTCTTCTGGATCCTCGGCGGCTTCGGCGGCAAGAGCTGGCCCGACCTCGCGGCGGCCCTGCCCCCGGCTGTGGTCTCGATCGCGCTCGCCCTGGTCCTCGCCCGCCCCCTCGACCTCCTCGGCTCGGGAGAGGAGGCCGCGGCCTCCCTCGGCCTCGAGGTCGCGCGGGCGCGCCGCCTCGCGGTCGCTTCCTCGGCCCTCGGCGCGGCGGCCGCCGTCTCGGCGGGAGGCGTCATCGGCTTCGTCGGCCTCCTCGGTCCCCACGCCGCCCGCCTCCTCGTCGGCAGCTCGCACCGCCGCCTCGTGCCCGCCTCCGCGGCCGCGGGCGCCGCCCTCCTCATGGCCGCCGACGCGGCCGCCCGCTCGATCGCCGCCCCCCTCGAACTGCCGGTCGGCGTCGTCACGGCCCTCGTCGGCGCCCCCCTCTTCCTCCGCCTACTCGCACGACGCGGACTCGGCGGAACGGCGCGGGGAGGCGAGTCGTGAGCTTCCGCCTGGCCGCCCGCGGCCTCTCCTGCGGCTACCCCGGCCGCGTCGTCCTGTCCGGCATCGACCTGGAGATCCGGCCGGGGGAGATCCTCGCCCTCATCGGCCCGAACGGCTCCGGCAAGACGACCCTCTTCCGCACCA
>DAINBW010000374.1:0-3603 GCA_036732745.1 Spirochaetales bacterium
TGGGGACAGCGCCGCGCGCAGGGCCTCGGGGTCGGGAGAGAAGTCGGGCCCGGTCGGCACGTCGACGAAACGGCCGCCGTGATTCTGCACGTAGAAAAAATACTCGGCGAAATAGGGCTTGAAGACGATGACCTCGTCGCCCGGATCGAGGATGGTGCGGAGGAGGACGTTGAGGCCGCCGGCGGCGCCGACGGTCATCACGATGTTCTCGGGCGGGATGGCCAGGCCCTGGTCGCGGCTCGCCTTGCCGGCGACGGCGGCGCGCACCGCGGGGTAGCCCGCGTTGGGCATGTAGCCGTGGGTGCCGCGGCTCGTGTCGGCCGCCAGGCGCGCGACAATCTCGTTGAAGGCCGCCGGCGGCTCCACGTCGGGATTGCCGAGGCTGAAGTCGTAGACCTTGTCCGCCCCGAACTCCTTCTTGAGCTTCAAGCCCTCCTCGAACATGCGGCGGATCCACGAGGAGCGCTCGAGATTCTCCTTGATGAGACGAGAGACGGCCACGGCGGCCTCCTTTTCCTGCGCTTGCGCTGCGACTGCTATGCGCGCCGCCCGCGAGTGTAGCACGACTCTCGCGGACGGTGAAGCGCGGAACCGCCCGGCCCGGGTTTCGGGGACCTCGGGGACAGTGCTCGATGGCCGCAGCGCTCGACGTCCGCGGGGACAGTGCTCGACGTCCGAGGGGACAGTGCTCGATGGCGGCCCGTAGCCCCGAGCACTGTCCCCCCGCTATACTCCGCGACGGAGGTATCGCATGGAATGGTACGTTCGGTGGGTTTCCGAGAACCTGCTTCTTTCCGCCTTCATCCAGTTCGCCCTGCTCGGGACCCTCGGCGAGGTGCTCGGCATCCTGGCAGCGAAGCGGCGCCCCTCAAACCGCGCCCTCGAGTGGCTCGCCAAGGCGATCGTCTGGGGCTTCCTCGGCATCCTCGTGAAGTACTCCTTCACGGGTTTCAAGGGCTTCCTGGCCGCCCTGGTCGACAAGGGCTTCCTGCCCCGCGCCTGCGAGGAGATCACCATCCTCCGCGCGCTCTCGCTCTCCATCCTGACGAACTCGATGTTCGGCCCCCTCCTCATGGTCCTGCACCGCACGACGGACAATCTCATCTCGAGGTCGAAGGGCTACACGGGGATCGAAAAAAGCCTCGCGACCCTGGCCTGGTTCTGGGTGCCGGCGCACACGGTCACCTTTGCCCTGCCCTACGAGTACCAGATCGGGCTCGCGGCCCTCTGGTCGGTCGCGCTCGGCCTCATCATGGGCTTCACGAAGCGCCGGGCCTGAACGCGGGCGATGCGGCCGAAGGGAAGCCCGATGGCCGGGGAATAGCGCCGCGGCCGAAGGTAAAGCGGCCTTTAAAATAAACAAGGGCGGTCCCGCGGGGCCGCCCTTGCCGTTCTAAGAGGCCGCGCATCGCGTTCGCCGCGACGCGGGGCCGGTTCCTGCTACTTCTTCGGCGCCGCCTTCTTGGCGGGGGCCTTCTTGGGGGCGGCGGCCTTCTTCGGCGCCGCGACCTTCTTGGCGGGGGCCTTCTTGGGGGCCGCGGCCTTCTTCTCGGCGACCTTCTTGACGGCCGGCTTCTTGGCGGCGACCTTCTTGGCCGGGGCCTTGGCGACGACCTTCTTGGCGGCCGGCTTCTTGGCGGCAACCTTCTTGGCGGGGGCCTTGGCGACGGCCTTCTTGGCCGGAGCCTTCTTCTCCGCGACCTTCTTGACCGCGGGCTTCTTGGGGGCGGCGGCCTTCTTGGCGGCGGGCTTCTTCTCGGCCGGGGCCTTCTTCGCCGCGGGCTTCTTCGGCGCGGCGGCCTTCTTGGGCGCCGCGGGCTTCTTCACGGCGGGGGCTTTCTTCTCGACGGGCTCGGTCGTCGCCGGCGCCGTCATGGCTTCATCGATACTGCTCACGTTCTTCTCCTCCTTCTTACTTCTCGTCTTCGTGGCGGCGGCGCCGCCCGACGTGGTATCCTTCAAGGCGCTTCCCGCGGTCGCGGGGGCCTTCCGAACCTTGGGCGAGGGCGGAACCTTGCGTTCCGCCGGCGCGTGGCGCTTCGCGGCCTCGGCCGCGCGCGCGGGATCGAACACAGACTCCATCCATCCGCGGTTCCTGAGCTCGTCATAGGCCCTCGCGGCGACGGCCTCGGGCGGCGAGTCGGGAAGGTACGAGACCTCGGCGCAGATGTGGCCGAGCCCGCAGCGGTACAGCTGGGTGAGCCGCTCGACGGGGACGTTCTTCTCGGCCTGCCCGTTGAGCCACGCGAGCAACGCGTCCGCCGCCTTCTCGGCGTCGTCCCCGGACAGGGGCCGCGGGTTCCGATCGAGCATCCTTTCGAGCCGCTCGTGGACTTTCGCGTAGTCCTGAAAGTAGGATTCCTCGATCCGCCGCTCTTCGACGAGTCGGATGTCGACGAGCTGCGTCGCGCTTCTACCGGCCATCTCGTGATCCCCCTTTCGATGATCGAGTTCTTTTCCCCTTAATTGTAGTACGTTCGCGCGCGAACGCAAGTTATTTCTCATCATGTCGGCGAAAAGTGAAGCTTCTTTCCCTTGATCACGCGTTGTCCGGGCTTATACTTTGACTGTCCGCCTCATCCGCCCGCGCCCCGCGGCGTCCGGCGCCCGTCGAGAGCGGTCCAAACCACACGAAAGGAGTCGCGACGTGCTCAAATTCCAGAAGCAACCGCTCATGCGCCGCGTCCTCCTGGGCCTCGCGCCGATCGCGTTGCACGCGGTCTGGCTCTACGGGCTCAGGGCCCTCGCCCTCGCGGCCACGACCTTCGCCTTCGGCGTCCTCGCCGAGTGGCTCTTCGAGCGCAAGCGCGGCGGCAAGGTGAGCGAGGCGGTCCTCGTCACCTGCGCGCTCTACTCGCTCGCGCTGCCGCCCCGCACGCCGTTGTGGATCGCCGCCGTCGGCATCCTCGTGGCCGTCATCCTCGCCAAGGGTGTCTACGGCGGCTTCGCGCGCAACGTCTTCAACCCCGCGATCGCGGGGCGCCTCTTCGTCTACATCTCCTTCGCGACGGTCCTGAACCAGCGCTATTCCGCGCCCGGCGGCTTCGGATTCGGCGCCGCCGACGTCATCGCCTCGGCCACGCCCCTCGCCCGGATGCGCGCCGGCGAGACGGTGGGCCTCTGGGACCTCCTCCTCGGCAACCGCGCGGGTGCCGTCGGCGAGGGCATGATCCTCCTCGTCGCGGCCGCGGCGATCTACCTCCTCGCCACGAAGACGGCGAGCTGGCGCATCATCCTCGCGGAAATCGCCTCGGCGGCCGCGCTCAACGCCGCGCTCTACTACGGCGGCGCCCGCGGCGCCCTCCCGATGGAGAGCCTCCTGGCGGGCTCCTTCCTCTTCGTCGCGGTATTCATGGGGACAGACCCCGTCTCCGCGCCGAAAAAACCGGGGGCCCAGTTCGCCTTCGGCGCCCTCATCGGCGCCTCGGTGGTGGCGATCCGCACCTTCTCGGCCTTCCCCGAGGGCACGAGCTTCGCGATCCTCCTCGGCAACAGCTTCGCGAGCTTCTTCGACGAGATCGCGGCGCGCGCCAAGGAAGCCAAGGCCGCCCGCGCCGAAGCCAAGGCCCAGGCGGCCGCGCCGGGCGGCTCGCCCGCGGCCCC
>DAINBW010000375.1:0-3557 GCA_036732745.1 Spirochaetales bacterium
CGGCCGGGCGTGAAAAACACGATACAGTCCCCGATCCAGGCCACGCCGAGCTTTTCGTCCATCGCGACCTCGCGCTCGAAGCGGAGGAGGGAGCCGCGCTCGACGAGGGCCGTGGGCCGCGCGCCGCCGACCGGGCCTTGGATATCCGGCGCCTCCTGGGCGCCGGCCCGCGGGACAGTGAGAACCGCCAGCATGATTACCGGGAGCATGGATCCATGCCGCATGCGAAGGCCTCCTTCGCGGCGAACGCCCGCGCATCTGTTCCGGACACCGAAGCTTCGGTACTCGGAACGC
This sequence comes from Spirochaetales bacterium, assembly GCA_036732745.1. Taxonomy (GTDB): domain Bacteria; phylum Spirochaetota; class Spirochaetia; order Treponematales; family Rectinemataceae; genus JAEUJG01. The sequence goes on from DAINBW010000375.1 coordinate 295, forward strand.
GCGCTTGGGTTCCGGATACCGGAGCTTCGGTTCTCGGAACGCGTGGTTCGGTTCCGGACACTGAAGCTTCGGTTCTCGGAACCCGTCCTTCGGTTCCGGACACCGGAGCTTCGGTTCTCGGAACGCGCGCTCCGGTTCCGGACACCGAAGCTTCGGTTCACGGAACGCGCGCTTCGGTTCCGGACACCGGAGCTTCGGCACTCGGAACGCGCGCTTTGGTTCGGGGAGCCGAAGCGCGCGGACCAAGGTCTCGACTCAGGTCTCGGCGTGGGCCTTGCGCTTGGGCCGGCTGAAGAACACGCCCATGTCCTCGGCGAGGCTGTTGAGGCCAGGCACCTTGCCCTTGTGCTGCTTGACGCTCTGGTAGATGTCGAGGGTCTCCACCATCGTGTCGCTCGCGAGGGCGATCATCGTGTCCTGCAGACTGTCCGAGAGCTCCTTGACCGCGCTCGCGATCGGCGCGAGGTCGCGGTAGAGCAGATAGTCCTTCTCGAACTCCTTGAGGGAAAACACCGCGGGCATGATCTCCGGATGCTGGCTCACCGCGGCGTAGGCCTTGTCGAGGAGCGGCGCGTAGCCGTTGCCCGCCTTGACGAGGCTCCGCACCTCATCGACGTCGAGGCTCGTGAGGAAGGCGAGGCGCTTCTTCACCTCCGCCAGGCTCTTCAGGATCTCCGCCTTGGACTCCGGGCTCAACGTGGCCGACACCAAGTTTTGGTTTCCCATACCCATCCTCCGTTCGGGACAGACGCGATCGCGCCGCCAAGCGGCGCGTTATCTGGCACGAGAAGACGAGAAAGAGGGGCTGGCAAGGCCGATGCGGATCATGGCGGGTAGTACCGACGCACAACGTTCCCTGATGCGCGGAGTATCCACCCGTCCCGGAAATTCCGCAAGAGGGAAAATAGGAATTCATATGTATGACAATTTCGGTCATGAACTCCCGGCGAAAGCGCAAAAAAACGCCGGAAGGCCAAGCCTCCCGGCGTTTCGCGGCGTTTCGCCGCCAGGCTGGGCCGAAGCCCGGCGCGGCCCTCGCGGCCTAGACCGCGGGCCGTAGGCCTTCGGAGGAGGAGTCCGCCTCGGGCTTCCGGAGGAAGAACCACCAGACGGCGTAGGCGGCCATGAGGACGAAGTTGACGAGGCCCCAGGCGTCCCGCACGGCGGGGTTGAACCAGGGCGTCGCGTTCATGAAGGGCGTGAAGACGTCGCGGAAGGAGCGGACGGCGACGTGGATCATCAGGGTGTAGATCCGCGCGTGGAGCCAGTAGTTCGGGGCCTTGGTCTTCACGGAGAAGAGGTTGTAGAGCTCCGGCACGAGGAGGATGCAGCAGGAGGCCGCGAAGTAGGCGGGGCTCTCGGCGTAGACGAAGCAGGCGTTCCAGGTCGTGTAGAGGAAGCACCAGGCCAGGGAGAAGTCCGCGACGAGGACGTGCTTCGGATCCTTCGTGACGTACCAGTCCTTCGTGAACGCGAAGGGCATGCACGTGATCATCACGAGGCCGCAGGCGCCGTTCCAGTAGTTGCCGAGGGTGATGTCCTTGATCGAGGCCTCGAGGATGTTGAGGCCCACGATGGCGCAGAAGAAGGCCATGACCGCCGGACCGGTGAGGCCCTTCAGGAGCTTGTTGTCGGGCTTGTAGCGGGCCGAGAGGCGGCTCGCGTGCACGACGAGCATGGGGAAGAGTACGGAGATGTCCTTGGCCCAGCGGAACCAGCCCTCGACGTTGTCGCCGAAGAAGAGGAGGACGATGAGGCCGAGGTTGAGGACGAGGCCGAACCACATGGAACGGCGGGAGATCTCCGTGAGGGCTATGAGGATGACCAGATAGACCGCCATGGAGACCACGTAGGAGAGGACTGAAGGCATGCGCGGCGCTCCTTTCGCTGTTATTCCCGGCCATGATTGGCCTTTGCCCCGCGGAGGTCAAGACCCCGAAACGGCGGCCCTCGTTTCGTCGACGCGCGCGGGCGGTTTCGTCACCACGCCGCGCACTGGCCAGCCTCGCGGAAGAGGTGTAGGATGACGGGCAAACAACGCGCGCTTCGGAAAATGTCCGCCCCCGGGCGGCGCCTTCGGAGCGGGCCCAGGAGCATCCACCATGTTTTTCTTCGAAGCCATTCCCTGGCAATCGTGGCTCGTCTGGCTCGGCATCCTGGCCGGCCTCATGGCCCTCAATGAAGTTACGCGCTACAGCAAGTACACCGGCCTCGCCTTCTTCGTCGCCCTGCCCCTCGTGTTGAGCGTCTTCGTCTGGCCCACGACCTCCGGCATCGGCTCCGGCTCGCAGACGGCCAACTGGTTCGCCTGGGTCAAGGTCTACTCGGCCCTCCTCGGCTGCTACATCGGCCTCGGCATGCGCTTCACCGGGATGAAGGACAAGAAGTGGTGCTACCTCCTCGTGCCCGCCATCCTCGGCCTCAACATCCTGGAGGCGGTGGTCCGCGAGTTCCAGGTGATGGGCATGCAGGGCGTGATCGACGACATGTTCTTCATGGGCGGCCCCTGGAACGCGATGAACGGCATCGCCGGCCTCATCAACATGCTCACCCTCTGCGGCTGGTTCGGCGTCGTCTTCGGCAAGGGGAAGAGCCGCGACCTCGTGTGGCCCGACATGATGTGGTTCTGGATCATCGCCTACGACCTCTGGAACTTCGCCTACGTCTACAACTGCCTCACCGACCGCGCCTTCTACAGCGCCGCCCTCCTCATCTCCTGCACCATCCCCGCCTTCCTCATCAAGAAGGGCGCCTGGGCCCAGCACCGCGTGCACACGCTGGCGCTCTACATGATGCTCATGATGACCGTGCCCGACTTCTTCGTGAAGAGCGACTACGCCGTGGCCTCGAGCCACAGCCCGGCCGCCTACTACGCGATCAGCGTCCTGGCCCTCGTCTTCAACGTGGGCGTCGGGATCTACCAGGTCTACACGATCGTCAAGAAGCGGAAGAACCCGCTCAAGGACGACCTCTATTCGGACTCGAAGTCCTACCGGGCGATCCTGGCGGAAAACAGCTAAGGGATACGCGGAAGGGAACGCGCGGCGATGCCTGAGTACAAGGGTTACGCGATCGAGAGCGCCGCCCGGCTCATGCCGGACGGCCGCTGGGAGGTCGCCGCGCGGATCTCGCGGACCGTGGACGGCAAGACGGCGAGCCGCCGCTTTGCCGAACCCGCGAGCCAGCGCTACCTCCTCGAGGTCGAGGCGGACAAGGCCGCGCTCCACCTGGCGATGAGGCTCATCGACCTGGGGCTGGCGGGG
>DAINBW010000376.1:0-3556 GCA_036732745.1 Spirochaetales bacterium
CGCCGGCGCCCGCTTTCCGCCCGCGCGGCCCGCGACCGCGCGGGCAAAAATCAGCGCAGGGCGAGGAGGAGGGACTCAAGGCCGCGGAGCTCCAAGGTTCCCGCCTCAACGGCCTCGCCCGGCCGCCTGGCCGCGCCGTCGAGGGGCGAGTCGCCGAGGAGGACCTCGCCCGACCGCGACAGGACCAGGCGCTTCGGCCTCGACGAAAAGTTGAGGAGCGCGAGGACCGTCTCCCCGTCGAGGCGGCGCTCGTAGGCGAGGACCTCGGGCGCGAGTTCGAGGAAGCGGAGCCCGCCCTCGCGGAGGACGCGGGACGAGCGCCGCAGCGCGATGAGGCGCTTGTACCAGGCCAGCGTCGATCCCGGATCGGCGGCGGCCGCGGCGGCGTTGCGCCGGACCGAATCGGCGTTGACCGGAAGCCAGGGCTCGCCCGTCGTGAAGCCGGCGCCGGGGCTTCCGTCCCATTGCATCGGCGTCCGCTCGGGATCGCGGCCGATGAAGCCGAACGGCCAGGTCTTGATGCCCAAAGGATCGCGGAGGCGCGTCCGCGGGATGCGCTCGCAGCCCATCGCGAGTTCCTCGCCATAGTAGACAAAGGGCGTGCCGCGCAGCGTGAGGAGCATCGCCGCCGCGACGCGGGCGCGGCCCTCCGTGACGCGCGGATCGCGGGCGCGAAAGCGCCAAGCCGCGCGCGGCTGGTCGTGGTTGGAGAGGGTGAAATTCGGCCAGGCGCCGGAAGGCAGGGCCGCGTACCAGGCCTCGGCGGAGCGGCGGAAGGCTGCCGCGCTCCAGGGCTGGCGCAGGAAGTCGAAATTGAAGGCCATGTGGAGCTCGTCGGCGTTTTCGCCGTGGCAGGAGGCCGCCAGGTCGGTCTCCTGCCCGTGGGTCTCGCCGATGAGGACGCGGTCGCCCGCCTCGTCCGCGAGGCGGCGCATTTCCTTGAAGACCTCGTGGAATTCCGGCCGGTTCCGGTCGTAAAGGTGCTTCTGGAAAAAATCGGGGACGGCCTTCCAAGAGAAGGGATTGGAGCGGAATTCCCCGTCCTTGAAATAGGCCGTCGCCACGTCGAGCCTGAAGCCGTCGACGCCGAGGTCGTACCAGTGGCGCATGACGTCATAGATCTCGCGCCGGAGCTCCGGGTTCCGCCAGTCGAATTCGGGCTGGAAGCGCGTGAAGGTGGCGAGGTAGCGCTCCCCCGTCGCGGGATTGGGATACCAGGCGGAGCGCAGCTCGAAGAGGCTCTTCCAGTTGTTCGGCGCCCGGCCGGCCAGGGGCTTCCAGAGGTAGTAGCCGTGCTCCTTGCTTTCCCTGGAGGAGCGTGCCGCCTTGAACCAAGGGTGCTCGTCCGAGCTGTGGTTCGCGACGAGATCCAGCACGATGCGGATGCCGCGGGCGCGGGCGGCCGCGGACAGCCGCTTCCAGTCCTCCGGCGTGCCGAACAGCGGGTCGATCCCGCGGTAGTCGGCGACGTCGTAGCCGAAATCCTTCATCGGGCTCGGGAAGAAGGGCGAGATCCAGAGCGCGTCCACGCCGAGTTCCGCCAAGTAGTCGAGCCGGCCGCGGATGCCCTCGAGGTCGCCGACGCCGTCGCCGTCCGAGTCGGCGAAGCTCCGGGGATAGATCTGATAGAAGACCGCGTCTTCCCACCACGTGCGCATGCCCTTCCTCCGAGCCTACAGGATCGACTGGATTTCCGCGTCGCGGGCGGCGCGCGCCTGGCAGGCGAGCCTGACCGAGCCGTCCAGCGGCGCCCCCGCCGCCTCGAGGCGCGCGCGCTCCCGGTCGGCCATGGGCGAAAGCCCCTCGCCGCCCGCGAGCACGCGCACGCGGCAGGTGCCGCAGAGGGCCTTGCCGCCGCAGTCGCCGCGGTGCCGGACGCCGCCCCGCTGCAGGGCCACGAGCAGGCTAAGGACGGGGCTCGTCGGAACCCGTTCCGGCGCGGCCGCGCCCGAGGCCGGGCGGTAGCGTATCTCCGGCATTCCCGCTAGTCCGCCGCGGAGACCCGGTCGCGCCCGTTCTGCTTGGAGGTGTAGAGGGCCCGGTCGGCGCGGTCGATGAGGGACTTGGCGGAGACGTCGCGCGCGGGATCGTACTCGGCCACGCCGAGGGAAATCGTCACGCAGAGGGACTTGCCCTCGTAGTCGGTCGCGGCCGAGGCGACGCCCAGGCGGATCCGCTCCGCGACGGCCTTGGCCCGCTCGCGGTCCGTGTCCGGGAGGAGGACGCAGAACTCCTCGCCGCCGTAGCGCGCCGCGAGGTCGACGGCGCGGATGCTCTCCTGCACGATGCGGGCCACGTGCTTGAGCACGGCGTCGCCGCAGAGGTGGCCGTAGGTGTCGTTGAACTTCTTGAAGTCGTCGATGTCGAGCATGATGATCGAGAGCGGCTTCTCCGCCAGGGCGGCCTGCTCCATGCGCTCGATGAGCACCGTGTAGAAATAGTGCTTCATCTTCAGCTTGGTCATCATGTCGGTCGTCGTCATCTCGAAGAGGAAGGCGTTGTTGATGGCGATGGCCGCCATCGCGGCGAGCGACAGGACGTATTCGCGCTCGTAGGCGTCGAAGGGCTCCTCGTCGATGCGCTCGCCCAGGACGAGGATTCCGTTGATGCTGCCCTTCGCCTTGAGGGGCACGACCAGGGAGGGTTCGAGCGAGGCCAGGCCCTCGAGCCCGGCCAGGGAGCCGAAGCGCCGCCGGATGTCCTCCAGGGTGTAGCAGCCGTACTGCCGCGTGAAGAGCTTGATCGCGGGGTGGTCCTCGGGGATCGTGTAGTCGATCGAGTGGTCGATGTCAAAACCTTTATAATTGCGATGAAAACTGAAGTAGGGCGTGTCGATGCCCTTGCGCGCGAAGAGTCCCGCCTTGAGGACCTTCATCTGCCCCATGGTGGTAAAGAGGATCGAATCGATCAGGATATTGTAATCGAGGGTCGAGTTCAGGCTCTTCGACACCTCGAGCAGCTGCCTGAGGTCGTAGATCTGCTTCTCGTACCACTCGCGCTCGGAATCGACGGCGATTCCGGGCGCCGCTCTCGGCTCATCCATGGATCCGCTCCCTTTGGCGACGCGTTCAAGCAGTATATCGCGCCTCCGGCGGGAAAGCCAGCGGTGGATTCACCGCCCTCCGAGCCGGGATCATTTCCCGCCGGCGGCCCTCACGCCGTTCTCGAAAAGATCGAGGCCCGTCGGATCGCGGCGGCCGCGGCGGCGGCCGGGGTGGTTCTCCGCGACGAGAAAGGCCTCGGGATGCGGCATGAGGCCGAGGACCCTGCCGGTCGGATCGCAGATGCCGGCGATGTCCGCCTCGGAACCGTTCGGGTTCCCGGCGCAGGGAGGGGCCCCGGGCGGCGGGGTTCCGCCCTCGAGGCCGTAGCGCAGGGCGACGAGCCCCTCCGCCTCGAGGGAAGCGAGCGTGCCCGCGTCCTTCGCGACAAAGCGGCCTTCGCCGTGGCGGATGGGAAGGAGGCGGGGCGCGAGGCCCTTGGTCCAGAGGCAACGCGACGCCGCTTCGAAGCGAACCGGCGCCCAGTCGTCGATGAAGCGGCCGCCTGAGTTGTG
>DAINBW010000377.1:0-3539 GCA_036732745.1 Spirochaetales bacterium
AGCGGCGGCGGGAGCGGCCGCCCAGGCGCGCGCGACGGCGGCGGCAGTCGGCTCGTTGACGATGCGGATCACCTCGAGCCCCGCCAATCGGCCGGCCTCTACGAGGGCGCGGCGTTCCCGTTCCGAAAAGTTGGCGGGAGCGGTGATGACGGCTTGCTCCACGTCCCGCCCGAGATGGCGCTCGGCGTCGGCCTTGAGCGAGGCCAGGATGAGGGCGGCGATCTCCTCCGGGCGCCAGTTCTTGCCGCCCATGCGGAGGAGCCCGCCCGTGGCGAGAAGACGCTTGACCCCGGCCACCGTGTTTTCCGGATTGACGAGGGCCTGGTTCTTGGCCGAGGCACCGACGAGGATTTCCCCCTTGGCCGTCGCGGCGGCGGCGCTGGGCGTGGCCCTTTCGCCGCGGGCGTTCGGGATGATGGAAGGCCGGTCACCATCGAGCCAGGCGCAGAGAGAATTGGTCGTTCCGAAGTCGATGCCGATGACGGGGCCCATCTTGTCTCACTCCTCGGCGGCGGCGCCGCGGCGCTCCTCGAGGGAAACGAGGAGCTCTATCTCGGCGATGGTCGCGCCGAGTCTCGCGGCGATTATATCGGCGGAAAAGCCCTTGCGATAGAGCTCGACCGCCTCCTCGCGGAGGGGCCGGGGCGGGATGACGCTTTCCCGGGCGGTGCGGAGCTCCGGCAGGGCGCGGCCGGCGCGGGCGAGGTCGAGGCGGATCGGCCCCTCCCCGGAGGCGTCGAGCCGCGGCGCGGCGGCGGCCGGGGCCTCCGTCGCGACGGCGGGCGCGACGGAGGGCGCGGCGGCGGGAGCGGCGACGAACTCCGCGCCTTCCTCCCGCGGGGCGGCGGGAACCGCCCGCGGCGACGAGGGCGGCTGGTAGGAGGCCTGCGGCGCGCGCTTGCCCAGGTGGCTGTAGACCTCGCGCTCCGCGGCGCGGGTTTCGATCTCCCGGCGCATGACGCCCATGCGGCGATCGGCCTCCTCAAGGAGGCCGCGCAGGGCGTCGAGGCGGTCTTCGACGAGGCTTATGTTGCGGTCGGCGGTCTCGTTGAGCTCGATCGACAGGGCCCGCACTTCCTTGCGGACCCCCGCGAGGAGGCCCTCGAGTTCGAGGGCCCGCTTGAGCCGGGCCTTCACGTAGAGCCAGATGGCGGCGAGGCCGAAAATATCGAGGGCAAGCAAGAGGAGAAGATTGGTCATGGCGTCCTAACCGGAAAGATCGATTTTGTTGCCGAGAGAGGGGTCTTTCACGATTTCCTCCTCTTCCTCGGGCGAGGCTTCCTCCGCCTCGCCGGGCCGGCCGCGGCCGCCGGCCAGCCCCCTGCCGCCGCCGGAACGGCCGCGGCGGTCCTTGACGGGGTCGGCGCCCGTCTGGGGATCCTCGGGGCGCCGGACCGCCTCCTTGGCCTCGTCGGCGCGCTTCTGCTCGGCCGCGCCTTGAATGGATTGCTGGAGGGCCGCGCCCTCCTTTTCGGCGGCCTGTTCCCGGCCGACCTGACCCATCTGCATGAAGAGGGTCTGGAGATCAATCGGTCTTATTGGCATCCGGAGGCCCCCGCTTGAGGACTTCGTCCTCGGGCTCCTCGTACTTGGTGGTGCGGATCATCTGGTTTTCCAGGTAGAAGGTGAGGCCCTTCTGCTCGGTCTTGATGTTTTCCTTGATGTCCTTGATGCAGATGGTGACGCCGGGGTAGATGCGGCCGGAGGCGGAAATGCGCCCCTTGGTCTTGAGGCCGTTCAGGTATTGCTGCAGGGACTCCGCTTCCTTGGCGAGGGACTTGAGCTCGGCGACCATGTCCTCCCGCCGGAGGAGGAAGTCCTGGAGCACGGCCTCCTTGTCCTCCGGGAGGGTCTTCTTCTGCTTCTTGATGGCGTTGAGCGTGGCGATGTTCTTGTCGAGCTCGTCCACCTTGCGCTTCTGCTGGTAGATCTGCGCCTGGAGCTGGTCGATCCTTTCCTTGCTCTTGGGATCGTAGCCGACCTCGAGGACGGTCTCGGCGCCGCCGACCGGCGAACCGAGGGTCTTGGCGTTGATCTCCTCGCAGGCCCGGAAGCGTCCGCCGACGATCGCCGCGCGGCGGCCTTGGCAGAGGATCTTCTTGTTGGCGACGGCCGTGGAATTGATGATGCCGTCGGAGACGACGATGTTCTCTCCCGCCTCCACGAAGGCGTTCTCGATGAACTTGGCCCAGATGTTCTTGCCCGCCTGGATGATGCCGCCGGACTTGGCCGCGATGCCCTGGTGGATGACGATGTCGCCTTCCGCGATGATCTCGCACTTGCCGACGTTGCCGCGGATCTCGATGTTGCCGGAGGCCTTCACGGAGAAACCGTCCTCGACGTTGCCGATGACGATGACGGTGCCCAGGAACATGACGTTGCCCGTCTTGATGGAGACGTCTCCCTGGATGGTCAGGATTTCCTCGACGTTGATCTTCCCGTTGATGAAGGTGACCTGGCCGTTCAGGTCGGCGATCAGCGTGACCCCGTCGTCCGCGAGGTGGACGTTCCGGCCCAAGGGCGGCGGCGAATCCTTGCCGTTCCGCGCCGGTATGACCTTGCCCGTGACGGTGCGCCCGGGCTGGCCCTGCTCGGGGGGAATCCGCCGGGCGAGGGGCTGCCCGGCGACGACGTTCTGGATGAGGCCGAGCTCCTTGAAGTTGACGCGGCCGTCGGCCGCTTCCTTGAGCTTCAGCTTGCTCTTGTCGGTCTCGAAGTTGAACTGGATGCCGGCGTCCCGTCCGTTGACCGGCTTGGTGCCCTCGGCGACGAGGACTCCCTCGCGGTAGCGGGGCTTGTCCTCGAGCTCCTGGAGGGCGGTCTCCGAGACGCCGTGGACGACGCGGTTGTTGCGCAGGAAGGAGAGGATCGTGTCCTTGGAGAGGTCGCAGCCGCCGGGGCCCGGGGGCGAAAGCTGGACATAGGCCTTCATCTCCTGGTCGCCGATGTCGACCGTGAGGAGGGCGTCGTTGGCCGGATTCGTGATGAAGTCGCCGACCCGGACGTATTCCGAGGCGGCCTGCCTGACGACCTCGCGGACAAGGGATTCGTCGTAGTCGCGGACGGCCTTGGCCTCGAGGCGGTCGATCGCGTGGCGTTCCGAGGCGCGCTTGCCCTTGCCCGTGGGCGGCACGACCTTGAGGAGGGCGCCGTCGGGCGTGAGGCGCACGTAGCACTCGCCGTCCGCGTCCTTGATGACGGGCGCGGCGCTGGCGAAGCCCTCGATGGCTTCCGCGGCGGCCGTCGGCGCTTCGACTTCCTTCTTGGCGGCCGCGACATAGACGCGAAGCTTCCAGTCCTTGCGGCCGATGCCGAAGATCCCCGCGTTCCCCTTCTCGACGATCTCGTACTCGAGGCGGCCGATCGGCGAGGAGAGCTGGACGCCGGCGTCCGCCAGGGCCTCCTCCAGGGTGCGACCGAGGACGACGGCGGACTTCTTCCCGCCGTCTTCCTCGAGGTAGCGGCGCATGAGCTCCGCCACCTCGGGCAGGCCGAGGCGGACGGCCATGGCCTAGATGATCCCCTTGCGGACGTTCGTC
>DAINBW010000378.1:0-3526 GCA_036732745.1 Spirochaetales bacterium
TGGCCCGGCGCCGCGCCGGGGCGGAGGGCACGACGCCGCGCCGCGAGGCCGACGTTCCGGAGCTCGTCAGCGGGCTCTTCGAGGGCCGCACGACGGGCACGCCCCTCCTCATCCTGTTCCGCAACGAGGACACGCGCCCGGGCGACTACGAGCTCTTCCGCCGCATGCCGCGTCCGGGCCACGCGGACTTTTCCGGCGCGATCCGCTACGGCGGCTGGAACGATCCCCGCGGCTCGGGCCACTTCTCCGGCCGCGTCACCGCCGGCCTCGTCGCCGCCGGCGTCGTCGCCAAAAAGCTCCTCCCGGGCGTATCCTTTTCGACCCGCGTCCTCGAGGCGGGCGGCAGGACCGACGTCGAAGCCGCCGCGCGCGAGGCGGCCGAGGCCGGCGATTCCGTCGGCGGCCTCGTGGAGCTCCGCGTCGCCGGTCTCAAGGCGGGCCTCGGCGAGCCCTTCTTCGGCCCCGTGGAAGGGCTCCTCGCGCGGGCCCTCTTTTCGGTCCCGGGCATCCGCGGCGTCGAGTTCGGCGACGGCTTCGCGAGCGCGCGCATGCGCGGCGGCGAGCACAACGATCCGATCCTGGCCCGCGACGGCCGCACCGCGCGGAACGGGGCGGGCGGCGTCAACGGCGGCGTCACCAACGGCAACGAGCTCGTCTGCCGCGTCGCCGTGAAGCCTCCCTCTTCCATCGCCAAGCCCCAGAAAACCTTCGACTTCCGCGCGGGAGCGGAGGGGAGTCTCGCGATCGGGGGCCGACACGACGCCTGCATCGCCCTCCGCGCGGCGGTAGCCCTCGAGGCGGCGGCCGCCGTCGTCCTCGCCGATCTCGCCCTCATGGCGGAAACCCACGTGTTCGCGCCGACCGGGAAGGAGCAGCCATGACGCTGGATGAACTCAGGAACGACATAGACCGCATTGACGAGCGCCTCCTCTCCCTCCTCGAGGAGCGCATGGAGAAGGCCCTGCTCACGCGGTCCTTCAAGCCCGCGGGACCCCTGGACAGCCGCCGCGAGGAGGCCGTCCTGGAGCGCGCGCGCCGCCCGGTGCGCAGCCTCGTCTCCCCCGACTTCGCCGCCGGACTCTGGACTGCCCTCATGGACGAGAGCAAGGCCATCCAGGCGCGCGGCCTCCGCACCGTCGGCTTCCAGGGCGACCACGGGGCCTGGAGCGAGGTGGCCGCCCGCTCCTGGGATCCGGGGCTCGCGACCATCCCCTGCCGCGAATTCATCGACGTCTTCGACGCCGTCCGCGAAGGGCGTTTCGATTACGGCATCGTTCCCGTGGAGAACACCCTGGGCGGCCTCATCGGCCCGGTCAACGCCATCCTCGTCTACGCCGACTTGAGCGTCGTCGCGGCCGTGGACCTGCCGGTGCGGCACTGCCTCCTCTGCCTTCCCGGCACCGACCACCGCGAGATCCGCCAGGTCTACTCGCACACGCAGGCCCTGGCCCAGTGCCGCGGCTTCCTGGCGCGGAACCACCTGGACGCCCTGCCCTGGTTCGACACCGCCGGCGCCGCCCGGATGCTCGCCGAGGAACGGCCCCGGGCCTCCGCGGCCCTCGCGAGCCGCCTGGCCGGCGAGCTCTACGGCCTCGAGGTGATCAAGGAAGGCGTACAGGACGCGGACAACAACCGGACGCGCTTTTTCGTGCTCGCGCGCCGGGAGGAGGGCGAGCGCCTGGCCCGCGGCCGGGAGGGCGCGCGGCAGAAGTGCTCCGCGGTCTTCCACGCGGAGGACAAGGCCGGCGCGCTCTTCGGCGTCCTCGAGATCTTCGCGCGCGACGGCATCAACCTCACGCGCATCGAGTCCGTGCCCGACAAGCCGGGGGATTACGCGATCTTCATCGACTTCGAGGGGGACGAGGCGGAGCCCCGCGTCGCCGGCGCCGTCGCGGCCGCCGCCCGGGCCGCCCGGGGCTTCAGGATCCTCGGCTGCTACGACGAGGCGAGGCCCGCGCCATGAGGATCTGCGTGCTCGGCACCGGGCGCATGGGCGCCTGGCTCACGGAGGAGCTCTGCCTGGACCACGAGGTCCTGGTCCACGACGGCGACCCTCGGCGGATGAAGTACTTCATCCGCGTGGCGCGGGCGACGGAGCCGCGGGAAATCGCGGACTTCCGGCCCGAACTCCTCGTCAACTGCGTCACGTTGGGCGAAACCACCAACGCGTACGGGAAGGTCCTGCCCTTCCTCCCGCCCGACTGCCTCCTCGCGGACATCGCCTCCGTGAAGACGGGACTGGCGGAGTGGTACCGCGCGGCGGGGCGGCCCTTCGTTTCCAGCCACCCGATGTTCGGTCCCACCTTCGCCAACATCCGGGACCTTTCGGGAGAGACCGCCGTCTTGATCTCGGAATCGGATCCGGGCGGCAAGGCTTTCTTCCGCTCGCTCTACCAGGGGCTCGGGATCAGGGTCCTCGAGGAGAGCTTCGAGGAGCACGACCGCACGATGGCCTACTCCCTGGCCACGCCCTTCGCCTCGACGATGGTCTTCGCCGCCTGCATGAAGGCCCAGGACGCCCCGGGCACGAACTTCAAGCGCCACCTCGCCATCGCGAAGGGCCTTTTCTCCGAGGACGACCGCCTCCTCGCGGAGATCATGTTCAATCCCCACGTGCCCCGGCAGCTCGAGCTCATCAACTCCAAGCTCGCCTGGCTTTCCCACATCATCCGCGACAAGGACTTCGACGAGATGCAAAAATTCCTGGCGGCCCTCCGGGAGAACGTCGCGATGGTCTCGAAGGAGGGCTCCGGCCCCTGAGGCGCCGGCGCAGCGCCGGCTCCCTGGGCGCCGGACCCTTGAGCCGGCCGCGAGGCCGCCGCCTCAGCGCCCGGTGATCGCCGCCATGGCCTCGTAAAAGCACGGCCAGGACTTGGCCACGCACTCCGCGCCGAGGATCTCCACGGGATCGTCGGCCGCGAGGGCGGCGACGGCGGCGGCCATCGCGATGCGGTGGTCGCCGCGCGCGTCCACCCGCCCGCCGGAGATCCTGCCCGCCGGCCCGACGCCGCGGATGACCATTTCGTCGCCCTCGATCCAAGCCTCCACGCGGAGGGCGCGGAGGCATTCGGTCACGCTGGCGGCGCGGTCGCTCTCCTTGGCGCGGAGCCGGCCCGCGCCCTGGATGCGGGTCTCGCCTTCGGCGGCCGCCGCGAGGACGGCGAGGGGCGGGAAGAGGTCGGGGCGATGCCGCGCGTCGAAGCGGAAACCCCGCAAGGGGGCCGGGCGGACGCGCAAGTCCTCGCCCTCCCATTCGACCGTCGCGCCCGCCGAACGGAGGGCCTCCACCACGCCGCGGTCGGGCTGGAGGGAATCGGCCTTGAGGTTGCCGACGCGGAGGCCTTCCGGCCGGCCCGCGATCGCCGCGGCGACGAGGGGAAAGGCCGCCCCGCTCCAGTCGCCCTCGATCCGGAAGACGCGGGCCCCGTAGGCTTGCCGGCCGCGGATCATGTAGCGCCGGCCCGCGCCCGACTCCTCCGCCTCGACCTCCACGCCAAAGGCGCGCATCGTGTCGAGGGTGAGATCG
>DAINBW010000379.1:0-3525 GCA_036732745.1 Spirochaetales bacterium
CCTCGACCGAACCCGCCCCCCAGCCCGGCTCGAGCTCGTTGGCCCGCGCGAGGAGGGCCATGGCCGGCGCGAGGCCGCGGGAGGCGGCGAAGGACATCGGGTCGAGGGAGAAGGAGCCGAGGAGGGAGGCGGCGCTCCAGTAGAGGAGGCCGACGTCGGCCTTCTTGAAGCGCGCCAGGCCCGCCTTGGCGGCTTCCGTCCGGCGCGCGTCCGCGTCCGGGGCGGCCGCTCCGGGCGGGGCGGCGGTTTGGGCGCCCGCGCTTTCGTAGCCGAGGGCCGCCAGGATGCCGGGGGACCGCGCCTCGAGCCGGGGACCGAGGAGGCGGAAGGCCCGGCGGTAGAGGGCGCCGGCGCGGGCCGCGGCCTCGGCCTTGGCCTCGTATTCCTCGTCGCGGAGGAGGTCGGCGGGGCCGGAGACGAAGGCGCTCGCGTACATGATGTAGAGCGAGGCGGTGGTCAGCGTCGCGGAGGGGTCGCCGGGCGAGCCGCTCAGGAGGAGCTCGCTCGCCTTGATGAGGGTCGGGAAGGAGGCTTCGGCGATGGCCGGATCCTCCTCGCCGAGGAAGACGGCCTGGATGTTGCCGCCCGCCCGGAGGATGGCGCAGGAGGAGAGCGCGGCGGCGGCCGCGAGCGCGAGGATCAAGCCCGGAAACAAGGCGCGCCGGCTCCCGCCGGGGGCGCGGTTGGTCGTGGTTTTCACGGTTTCCACTATGGCTTCTTGGCCGCGTTCTGTCAAACGAAGTCGCGCCCGCGGAGCCGCGGCGCTTGCTAAGGGAGCCGTGGCGGCGGTACATTGAAGGGATCATGTTCAAAGAGTACGCCACCCTCGTTCCCTACCTGCGAAAGTACCGTTGGAACTACGTCCTCGGCCTCCTCTGCCTCGTGACGGTCGACGGCGCCCAGCTCCTCATCCCGCAGCTCGTCAAGCGCGCCATCGACACCGTCTCGGCGGGCGCCTTCGAGCTCTCCTCGATAGCCGGGATCGGCCTTTCGATGGTCGGGATCGCGGCGGTCATCTCCGCGGGGCGCTTCCTCTGGCGCTACTTCATCCACGGCGCCTCGCGCCGCATCGAGACGGAGATGCGCGACCGCCTCTTCGGCCACCTTCTCGAGCTCTCCGGCGGCTTCTACCAGGAGAACAAGACGGGCGACCTCATGGCCCGCGCCACCAACGACATGGGCGCCATCCGCCAGGCCACGGGCATGGGCTTCGTCACCTTCGTGGACGGCGCCTTCATGTCCCTCGCGATCCTCGCCATCATGTTGGCGCAGAATCCGCGCACGGCCCTCCTCACGATCATTCCCCTTCCCGCGATCACCCTCCTCATCGTCTTCTTCGGCGGCCTCGTCGGCAAGGGCTTCAAGCGCGTGCAGGAGATCTACTCGCGCCTTTCGGACATCGCGCAGGAGACGATGGCGGGCATCCGCGTCGTCAAGGCCTTCGTCAAGGAGGAGCGCTTCGCGGGCGACTTCTCCGCCGCGAACGACGAGTACCGCGACGCGTCCATGGGCCTCGTCAAGATCTTCGGCTTCTTCTTCCCCCTCATCAGCTTCCTCTCGGGCCTCACGACCCTGATCCTCCTCGCGGTCGGCGGCGGCGCGGTCATCGAGAACCGGATGAGCGCGGGCGACATCGTCGCCATGCTCGCCTATCTCGAGATGCTCGTCTGGCCGATGATCGGGGCCGGCTTCACCGTCAACACCCTCCAGCGCGGCGCCGCGAGCCTCAAGCGCGTCAACGAGATCATGGACCGGAAGCCCTCGATCGTCTCCCTGCCGGGCGCCTCGCCCGACACGCCCCGCGGCGAGCTCGAGCTGCGTTCCCTGACCTTCGTCCACGAGGGCGCCGACAAGCCGGCCCTCGCGGAGGTCTCCGCCCGGCTGCCCCGCGGCGCGACCCTCGGCATCCTCGGCCGGGTCGGCTCGGGCAAGTCCACCCTCCTCAAGCTCCTGCCCCGCCTCGTCGACCCGCCCGCGGGCGCGATCTTCCTGGACGGCCGCGACATCCGGGACTACGAGCTGCCCGCGCTCAGGCGGGCCTTCGGCTTCGTGCCCCAGGACTCCTTCCTCTTCTCCGATTCGATCGCGGCCAACGTGCGCTACGGGGCGCCGGAGCTCTCGCCGGAGCGCTTCGCCCGCGTGACGGAGATCTCCACGATCGCCCGCGACGTGGAGGGCTTTCCCGACGGCTGGAACACCGTGGTCGGGGAGAAGGGGCTCACCCTCTCCGGCGGCCAGAAGCAACGCGTCGCCATCTCCCGGGCCCTGGCCGTGGATCCGGAGATCCTCGTCTTCGACGACGCCCTCTCCGCGGTGGACGCGGAAACCGAGGACCGGATCCTGGCCGCGCTCATCGAGGAGCGGCGCGGCCGCACCAACATCATCGTCTCGCACCGCGTCTCCACGCTCCGGCACGCCGACCTGATCCTCGTCCTCGAGGGCGGGCGGGTCGTCCAGCGCGGCGGGCACGAGGAGCTCCTGGCAGACGAGACGGGATTCTACGCCGAGATCGCGCGACTCCAGGAACTCGAGCGCGTCGCCGGGAAGGGAGAGTAGCGCCGTGGCCGACTTCTTCGACACCGATGTCATCACCAAGGGCTACGACGCCCGCATCACGCGCCGCATCGTCGGCTACCTGAAGCCCTACCGCCTCCTGGCGGCGATCGCCCTCCTCGCCCTGGCGGCCGGAACGGCGGGCGAGCTCTATCTCCCCGTCCTCGTGCGCCGCACGGTGGACGACGCCCTCATGGTCTCCTGGTTCGCCGTCGACGAGGCCGCCGCCCGGAACGGCGCCGGCAAGGCCCTCCGCGTCGGTCCCGCCGACCCCGTGCTCGCGGGCAAGGTCTACCTCAAGGCCGCCCGCCTCGGCGCGCTGAACGCCGCCGAGCGGAAGGCCCTCGAGGCCTCAGGCGCCCTCGATCCGGAGCCGCGGTACCTCCTCGAATACGACCGGGACGACATCGCGCAGACGCGCGCCCTGGCGGCCGCCGGCTCCTCGCTCGTCGTGGACGGCCAGCGCGCCTCGATGACGACCCGGGACCTCCGCCGGCTGGCTCCCGCGGACGCCAAGGCGCTCCGCCGCCGGGACTCGAGGACGGTTTCGGTCAACGTCCTCATCCTCTTCGCGGTCCTGGCCACGGTGCTCGTGGCCACCTTCTTCCAGATCTTCCTGGCGAGCCTCATCGGCCAGCGCATCATGAAGGACCTCCGCATGGAGCTCTTCAGGCACGCCTCGACGCGTTCCCTATCCTTCCTGTCGCGCCAGCCCGTCGGCCGGCTCGTGACGCGGATGACGAGCGACGTGGAGACGATCAACCAGTTCTTCACCGACGTCGTCGCCGCCTTCCTGAAGGACGGCGCCTTGATGGTCGGCGTCCTGGCGGTCCTCTTCGTTCTCGATACGCGGCTCGCCCTCGTCGCCCTGGCCTCCCTGCCGCCGGTCGCGATCGCGACCGCGATTTCCCGCAAGAAGGCCCGCGACGCCTTCCGCCGCCAGCGCACCTGGCTCTCCAAGGTCAATTCCTA
>DAINBW010000380.1:0-3524 GCA_036732745.1 Spirochaetales bacterium
CCCAGCCGCGCAACACTCCGGCCAGCGTCGCCAGGCAATCGTCGCCGGCCTGGTGACCGTAGCGGTCGTTGTACTTCTTGAAGTGGTCGACGTCGACCATCGCGAACCCGAGCGCGTGGCCGGCCCGGCTTGCCCGCGACCACTCGGCGGCGAGGTACTCGTCGAGGCGCCGCCGGTTTGCGAGACCCGTCAGCGCGTCGGTCCAGGAGAGTTCCTTGAGCCGTCGGTTGGCCTCCTCGAGGGCGTGGGTCCTCTCCGCCACCAGACGTTCCAGCTCCACGCCGCGGGCCTCGCGCAAGCGCTCCGCCGCCTTGCGTTCCGTGATGTCGTGGGCGATGCCTTGAAAACCCGCGAGCGTTCCGGATGCGTCGCGGGAAGGATACAGCTCGAACAACGCCTCCACCCTTGTCCCGTCATGGCGCTTCAAGGCGATCTCCCGTCGGGAGGAGCCGGCCGGACCGGCGAGCGCATCCCCGAGGACCGCCCTGTCGGCCTCCGACCAGCAGAGGCCCGCGAGGCCAAGGCCCTTGAGTCCGTCTTCCGCGCCCGACAAGGCGACCGCCGCCGGATTGGCTTCGATTATCAGGCCCGAGCGGTCGAGACTGAAGATGAAATCATCCGTACCCTCGAAGATGCGCCGGTACCTGTCCTCGCTCTCGACGATTTTCGCGTGGAGGATGGACTTCTCGATGGCCACGGCTGCGCGGGCGGCGAACTCCTGGGCCAGACCTGTTTCCCTTTCGCCGAAGGCCCCCACGCTTCCGTGGTCGAGGGTCAGGAGGCCGATGGACTTGCCCTGTACGACGAGGGGAACCCCCAGCCACGACTTTATGTAATCGTTCGAACCGATCCTCACCCAGTCGGGATCCACCTCCGTGTCCGGGATGAGGAGGCTCTCGCCGGAATCGAGGATCCTCCGCACATAGGGCAGGCCTTCTAGCGTTGGATACTCCCGGGTGATCGTGTCGGGATCGAAGCCCTTCGCCGAATAGAAGACCGCCTTGCCCCCGTCCCTGAGGATCATGGAGGCGCTCGCGATCTCGATGACTCCCGCGATGCCCTCGAGGACAAAGCCGAGAACCTGGTGAAGGTCGAGGTTGCCGATCAGGGCCTTGCTTACCTCCTCCAGAATGACGCGTTCGCGCCTCTTTTTCATCTCGGACTCGAGGGCCTTTACGCGCGCCGCTATGTTCCCCACGGCCTCCGCGAGATCCATGAGGTGGGCGATACCGGCGCCGCGGAGCTCCTCCCCCTGTTTCGGGACGAGGACAAGCGATCCTTTCAGGTTGGAGGCGGAAAAGGGCAGCGCAAGGCCGGCCGCGCCGGGAAGCGCCTCGCTCCCCAGCCGAATCCCGACCGATTCAAGATCCAAGGCCCGCTTGACGATCCCGCAAGCCTCCTCCAAGGGACGCTCGCATGAAAGCGGCCATGCGGCCAAGGCCACGAGGGCGGGCAGGATTCCGGCCATGGCGGAATCCACGGCGGGATCCGTCGGGCCGGTGTCGTCACCGGGGAAGGAAGGCATAGGAGAAGCATAGGGCAAGGCTCGGCGCGGGGCAAGGGAATCATCCGGCCTATCCGTCATGCGGCCATCCTCGCCGCGCTCAAGGCTTCGGCGCCCACCGGATTCCGAGCTGAAGGTCGACCAAGGCGGGCCGCCAGGATTCCACATACCGCGCCGTCCCGGCCGGATTGGTCGCCGAGACCGGGTACTCCCGGCCGCCGAACTTGGCGAGCGTTTCCGCGCGAATCGAGAAGGCCGAACGGCCGAGGGGGAGGTCGAAGCCCAGCGCGCAACCGCCATAGGGAGCCGCGAGCGCGGTTCCGGGGATCTTCGCCACGCCGCCCAAGGCGGACGCCTCGATCCGGACGCGGGAGCGCCAAGCCGCGACCGAGGCCCCGAGCCTGAGTTCCGCCGCCGGGGCGGGAGCCGACCATGGAAGGCCGGCGGCCAGGCCGACGCTGAAGTCGAAGCCGCCCGCGCCCGCGAAACCAAAGTCGAATGACGTCACCGCGCCCGAAAGACCGATGGCTAAGCCGGTCTCGAAGCCCCCCTCGGACGGCGCGGACATCGCGGCCGCGGCCGGAAGCAGCAAGAGCGCGGCGATCGCGGCGAGTCGCCCGCAAGCAAGTCGGTACGTTTTCATTTCGCCACCTTGGCCGTCATCCGGCCGAGAATGCCCGCGGCGTCGGTGACACCGGAGCAATCGCCGGCGATCGTTCCGTCGCTTCCATCGGCGGAGCCGTGCCCCAACAGGGCGAACGCATAGCTGTCGGTCCCGGAATCGAGATCGATGTCGGCGTAGTAGACGAGTGAAGGCTGGCCCGAGCCGAAGGCGCCGCCGGAGTAGCCGGGATCCCCCTTGGCGGCGTCATCGGGGTAGGCCGTGTTGAAGTCGAGGGACTGGTTGATCTCGGCCAGGATGCGGAACTTCCTCAGTCCCGCCGCGGGTTCCAGGGCCAGGGAGAAGCCTTCCTTGGGCGTCGCCGCGCTCACCGCGTCGACGAGAGGCTTCGCCGCCGTGGGCATGTAGAGGCCGTCGGGGTAGGCGATCCCGCGCCGGTGACTCCAGGCGGGGAGCGCCTCGGGCCTCCGGATCTCGGAAGGCTTGAGCCCCTCGCCGGCTGAGGCCAGCCAGCCCTGTGTCGCCGATTTCTTGGTCACATAGAGGGTCCCGATATGGTTCCCGCCCATGTCTTCAACCCAGATGGCGATTTGGGGGGGCGTGTACATCGAAAGCCCGAGGAAGAGCGCGTGCTTGTGCATCCATCCCGAACCGGCTTCCAGCGACAGCTCCACCGCTCCCGGTTTCAACTCCAGGGACGTGGTGCAGGCCCCCAGCGCCAGGAGGAAGAGCGGCGCGGCCAACGCGGTCGCGCGCCTGGCCGTCGACCCAGCCGCGGCTCGTGCCTTTCTTCCGGGCGCGAAGCCTTCTCGATCGGTACGTTCATGAGACATGTTCCGAACTCTCCTTCGCCTCGACCGACCTGCGCAGATACCCGAACGCGGAATCGATGAGGCTGTTGATGGTCAGGTGCCGATAGCCGGCGAGGTAGGCCGACTTCCGGTCCAGGATGAGGATGAGGCCCACGATGTCCGCCCAGAGGATCACCGCCGCTTCGGCCGGATCGAGATCTTTCCTGAGGCTCCCGTCGGCGATGCCGGCCTTGATGGCCTCCAGGATGGTCGCGGTGGGCTTTTCCCCCTCCTCGTAGCATTGCCGGGCTATCTCCTCCGAACTCGACAGGTCCGAGGCCAAGGTCTGGTAGCCGAGGATCGTCGTGAAGTAATCCGGATGCCGGTCGCGAAACTCAAGGTAGGTGCGTCCATAGGCCTCGAGTCGATCCATGCCGGACTTGGCGGCGAGCTTCGCCGAGATTTCCTCCATCATCCGGTTGAGTATGCGATGACCGCGAAGACTGATAGCCAGCATCAGCAAGTTTTTGCTGGGGAAATACTTATAAATCGTTCGCTTGCTGAAATCGGCTTCGCGGGCTACGTCGTCCATGGTCGCCGATTGCCC
>DAINBW010000381.1:0-3520 GCA_036732745.1 Spirochaetales bacterium
GCGGGGCGAGGCGGCGCCCGCGTCGGAACCCGCCGCCGGACGCGGCAAGGACCGGGATGACCGGAGCGCCGCGGACGACGCCTTCGACGACGAGGCCTACGCCCATCCCTCCGACGATGACGGCGGCGACCGGGACCGGGGGGATCCCTTCGGGGACGGGGAGCTCGACGACGAGCCCCTGGACGACGAACCGCTCGACGACGAGCCCCTGGACGGCGGGGATTCCGCCGGCGACGACGATTCCCCCGACGGCGACGACGGGGACGACGAGGACAAGGGCCGCGCCTAGAAGCCTCCGGCCCCGCACGCTGTTTCGCGCAACGCGCCCCCGGCATCGGCCGGGGGCTTTTTCATCGGCCCGCCAGGAGGCGCCAGGCGACAAAGGCCAGGGAGTAGTTGAGGGCGAGGGCCAGGGCGAGGGCCAGGGCGGCCCCGACGATGCCCACCCAGGCGCGCGACGAGCAGCGCCGGGCGAGCTCCTCGGGATCCCCCGGCGTCGCGACGCGCTCGGCCGCGGGATCTTCGCCCTCCGTGGGCTCGAAGAGCGTCCAGCCCGATTCCGCGCCCGGCGCCGCGCCGGGGCCCGGCGGGAGGGACGCGAAGCCGGGGGGCGGGGCCTCGCCGGGCGGGAGGCGTCGCCGCCGGTAAAGGCCGCCGTTCGGCAGGGGAACCTCCGCGGCCGCCGCGTCGGGGAAGCGGGACAAGGGCAGGCGCAGGAGGTCGCGCCGCATCCGGAGGGAGAGCGCGCGGCGCCAGAGCCGGCGATAGGCGAAGAACAGGAAGAACCCCGGAGGCAGGAGGGGCAGGAGGGGCGCGGCGGCGACCAGGAAGGACAGGGCGCGCACGCTCGGCAGGACGCCCGCCCGGCTGGAAAGGAAGAGGAGGACGCTCGAAAGGCCGACACCCATCGCCAGGGCGGCGGGAGTGAAGGCGTTCCAATACTCGTTCCTCCGGCGGCCGCCCGCGACCAGGCGCAAAACGAGCTCGCTTTCGGGCCCGTCGTAGAGGATCGCGACCAAGGGCTCTCCCGGCGCCTCGGTGAAGACGGGAAGGCCGCGTTCGGCGCGGACGGCGCCGCCGACGAAAAGCTTGGTGCCCTCCGAGAGGAAGTGGACGCTCTTCCAGTCCATGCGCTCGACGGAGCCGGCGCTCTCGGGGGACCAGGGCGGGGTCGCCTCGTCGGCCGAGAGGATGTAGAGCGGCGAGGCGGAAAGGTCGACCAGGGCGGTGACGCCGGCCCCGCGGAGCCAGAGGCGGTCGGAGCCCTCGATCGCCTCGAGGCGTCCGTAGAGGCGGTGACGCCGCCCGCCGGATCCCGCCGCAGGCAGGCCCGCCACCGCGGCGTAGCCGAGGATGGGGGCGCGCGCCAAGGACTCGATCCTGAGCCGGAAGCGCCGCCAGGAAAACCTGAGCGAGAGCGCCGCGACGACGGGCAGGAGTCCGTAGAAGAGGACGGCGACGGCGAGGATGACGAAGAAGGAATCGAACACGCTTGCCCTTCCTCCGATGCCTGGGCTAGAGTCAAGGTACCATGATCGAACGCCTCACGGTAGGTCCCATCGGCGAGAACGCCTACATCCTCCCCCTCGACGGCGGCGCGGGCCTTCCGGACGGCGGCGGTTCCTGCATCCTCGTCGATCCGGGCGACGAGGCCGCGCGCATCCTGGCCTTCCTCGATTCGCGCGCCCTCCTTCCCGCCCTCGTCGTGGCTACCCACGGCCACCTCGACCACACGGCCGCGATCCCCGCCATCCTCGCGGGCCTGGCGGCCAGGGGCGGGAGGCCCCTCCTCGCCGTCCACCCGGGCGACGCCGCCTACTTCGGCGCCCGCGGGGAGGAGACCAACCGCCGCCTCTTCTCCGCGATCCGGGCCCTCGGCTTCTTCAAGAGTTACTGGAGCCCGCTTCCCGAACCGGACCTCCTCCTGGAGGACGGAGCCCTCCTTCCCGGCAGTTCCTGGCGCGTCCTCCACACCCCGGGACACAGCGCCGGCTCGATCTGCCTCCACGACGCCGGCCTCGGCGTCCTCGTCTCCGGGGACACCCTCTTCCGCGACGGCGTCGGCCGCACGGACAGCCCGGACGCCGACGCGACCCTCCTCGAGGCCTCCCTCTCGCGCAAGCTCTTTCTCCTCCCGCCCGAGACGACGGTGCTGCCGGGCCACGGCGAAGCCACGACGATCGGCCGCGAGCGCGGCTAGGCGCGTCCCCCGGCCGCGAGGCGTCGCGCCGGCGCCCCCGGCGCATCGCCGCCCCGCCTCGCGGCGGCGACCAGGCCCGCGGCGGTCCACGCCGCGCCGCTTCATTGAACAAAGCCTGCCTATTCGGCATACTAATCGCGCCATGAGAAAGCCCCTCGCCGCCGCGGCCCTGGCCGCCCTCCTTTTCGCCTCCTGCGCCAAGAGCGCCCCCGCGGAGGACGCCCGCACCGAGTTCGTCCTCGGCACCGTCTGCACCGTCCGGATCCTTTCCGGCGGCGACGGCAAGGCCCTCGACGACGTCTTCTCCCGCCTGCGCCAGATCGAGGACCGCATGAGCGCGAACAAGGACGGCACCGAGATCGCCGCGGTCAACGCCGCCGCGGGCGCGGCGCCGGTCAAGGTCTCGCCCGACACCCTCTTCGTCGTGATGAAGGGCCTCGACTACGCCCGCCTCACGGGCGGCGCGGTCGACCCGACCGTCGGCCCCCTCGTCAAGCTCTGGGGCATCGGCACGGAGGCCGCCCGCGTGCCCGCCTCCGCGGAGATCCAGGCCGCCAAGCGCCTCATCGACTGGCGCAAGGTCCGCGTCGACGAGGCGGCCCGGACGGTCTTCCTCGAGCAAAAGGGGATGGCCCTCGACCTCGGCTCCTTCGCCAAGGGCTACGCGGCCGACGAGGCCAAGCGCATCCTCGGCGAGCACAAGGTCAAGGGCGCCATCGTCGACCTCGGCGGCAACGTCTTCGCCCAGGGCGTCAAGAAGGACGGCACGGACTGGCGCGTCGGCGTGCAGGACCCCGCCACCGACCGCGGCGAGTACCTCGGCATCGTGAGCGGCAAGGACATCACCGTCACCACCGCCGGCGTCTACGAGCGCTTCTTCGAGGTCGGCGGCAAGCGCTACCACCACATCCTGGACCCCAAGACCGGCGCCCCCGCGGAGACCGGCCTCCTCTCCGTGACCCTCGTCACGCGCTCGAGCACCTTGGCCGACGGCCTGGACACGGCGCTCTTCGTGCTCGGCCGCGAAAAGGGCATGGCCCTGGCCGCGACCCTGCCGGACATCGAAGTGATCATGGTCGACGCCGACCGCCGCGTCTGGCTCAGCCCCGGCGCCGCCAAGATCTTCCGGATGACGGGCGAAGGCTACAAGCTCGCCGAATAGGCCCCGCCGGGACCTGCCGGGCCCCGCCGGGCTTCTTCCGGACATGAAAAAGCCGCGCCAATTGAACAGTTCAATTGGCGCGGCCTTTTTTTGGTTCCCGCCGCGGATCGGGCGGGAACCACGGTCGAGGCGGTCGCTTACGCGGCGGCCGGCTCGCG
>DAINBW010000382.1:0-3519 GCA_036732745.1 Spirochaetales bacterium
GGATGCCGCGCCCGACCTTGAGGAGGGCCGGGACCAGGGCCCAAAGCATGCCGCCGAGCATGGCCGCCAGGACGACGACCGGGACGTGGAGCCAGGCGGGGAGCGGCAGGTAGATGCCGGCCATCGCGCCCGTCATCGCGCCGAAGAAGTACTGGCCCTCGACGCCGATGTTGAAGATGCTCGCGCGGAAGGCGAGCGCCACGGCGAGGCCGGCCAGGAAGAGGGGGATGGCCATGGAGAGCAGCGTCGCCGCGCGGGCGGGGCTCGCGAGGGTCATCTTCCAGATGGCGCCGATCGCCTTGGAGGGGCTCTCGCCGATCACGATGACCATGAGGAGGAGGACGAGCATCGAGGCCAGGAAGCCGAGGAGGGGCGCCGCGAGTTCGTAGAGCGCGTACTTGTTGACTCGTTTCATTTCGACTTCTCTCCCATCATGAAGAAGCCCACTTCTTCCTTCGTCGTCGCGTCGCGCTCGAACTCCTTGATGATCCGGCCCTTGTACATGACGCCGATGCGGTCGGAGAGCGACATGACCTCGTCGAGGTCGGCCGAGACGAGGAGGACGGCGGCGCCGCGCTTCTTCGCCTCGACGAGCTGCTTGTAGATGAACTCCGTGGCGCCGACGTCGACGCCGCGCGTGGGCTGGTTCGCGAGGAGGAGCTTGGGTTCCGAGCTCATCTCGCGCGCGATGATGACCTTCTGCTGGTTGCCGCCCGAGAGGGCGTGGGCCGGCGTGAGCTCGCTCGGCGTGCGGACGTCGAAGTCCTTGATGAGGCGCTTCGCGAAGTCGGCGATCTCCTTGCGGTTCTGCATGGCGGCCTTGTTGACGAAGGGCGCCTTGAAGTGCCGCCCGAGGACGAAGTTGTCCGCGAGCGAATACGGCAGGAGGAGGCCGTAGCGGTGCCGGTCCTCGGGGATGTGCGCCACGCCGCGCTCGCGGCGCTCGCGCACCTCCATGGCCTGGATGGCGCTGCCCTGGAGCTTGATGTCGCCCTTCTTGAGGGGGATCCGGTAGGCGATCGCGCGCACGAGTTCGGACTGGCCGTTGCCCTCGACGCCGGCGATGCCGTAGATCTCTCCGGAGCGGACCTGGAAGCCGACCTCGTGGAGCGTCTCGTGCCCGGATGCGTCGGCGTGGCAGAGCCCCTCGACCTTGAGCACCGTCTCTCCCGCCGGGATCCGTGGGTTGTCGACGTTGAGGAGGACGGGCTTGCCGACCATGAGCTCGGCGATGAGGGGCTTGGTCGCCTCGGCGCGGGGCAGGGTCTTGATCACCTTGCCGCGGCGGATGACCGTGATGCGGTCGGCGATGTCCAGGACCTCGTCCAGCTTGTGGCTGATGAAGATGATGCCCTTGCCCTGGGCGCGCATCTGCCGGAAGGTCTTGAAGAGCTCGTCCGCCTCCTGGGGCGTGAGGACCGCGGTCGGCTCGTCGAAGATGAGGATCTCCGCGCCGCGGTAGAGGACCTTGAGGATCTCCACGCGCTGCTGGAGGCCGACGGGCAGGTCCTCGACGACCGCGTCGAGCTCGACGGCGAGGTTGTTGTCCTCGACGAGCTTCCTGATCCTCCGCGCGGGCTCCTCGTTCCGGAGGACGCCGAAGCGGGCGGTCTCGGAGCCGAGGACGACGTTCTCCAGCACCGAGAAGGGAGGCACGAGCATGAAGTGCTGGTGCACCATGCCGATGCCGCGGGCGATCGCGTCCTTGGGACCGGCGATGCGCGCCTTTTGGCCGCCGATGAAGATGTCGCCCGAATCCGGCCGGTAGAGGCCGTAGAGGATCTTCATGAGCGTGCTCTTGCCCGCGCCGTTTTCGCCGACGAGGGCCAGGATCTCGCCCTTCCGGAGATCCAGGCTGATCTTGTCGTTCGCGACGACTCCCGGGAAGATTTTGGTGATGCCCTCCATCCGGAGGAGGGAGTCGCCCGCCGTCGCGTCCCGGGACTCGGGTCCGGGTCCGGCCTTGGGGCCGCCGGCGGTTTCGGTGTTAGGCATTGGATTTCCTCCTAAGCCCTAAAGAATAAGGAATGGCGCAAGGGAAAAAAAGGCCGTAAGCCCTGGCATTCCGCCGGGCTTACGGCCCATGCGCATCGAACGCGCCGCCTTCGTCGCCGAGTAGGGCGAGGCGGCGCCGGACGGGCGCCGTTATGTCCGAAGAACTCTCTTACTTGAGGCCCTTCACGAAGTCGGCGGCGCCGGCGTCGTCGGCCGGAACCTTGATCTCGCCGGCGACGATCTTGGCCTTGAGGGCGTCGATCTCGGCGGCGTAGGGCGCGAGCTTGTCCTTGTTGAACTCGTTCTGCGCGACGCCGACGCCGTTGTCCGCGAGGGAGAAGGTGCGGTAGCCGCCCTTGACCTTGCCGCTCTCGATGAGCTCCTTGGCGGTGAGGAACACGGACTGGTCGACGCGCTTGAGCATGGAGGTAAGGATGAACTTACCGATCTCCTTGGCGGCGGGGTCCTTGTCGTTGGTCATGTAGCTGTAGCCCTGGTCGGAGTCGACGCCGACGGCGAGCTTGCCCGCGGCCTTGGCGGTCTCGAAGAGGCCGGTGCCGGAGCCGCCGGCGGCGTGGTACACGACCTCGGCGCCGCCCTTGTACATCGTCGAGGCGATGGCCGCGGCGGTCTTGGGATCGTTGAAGGCGGAGCCGTCCTTGCCGATGTACTGGCCGAGGACCATGCCGGGCTTCCGGAGGTTCGGGTTGGCGTACGCGGCGCCGGCGACGAAACCGGCCTGGAACTTGTGGATGAGGGGCATGTCCATGCCGCCGATGAAGCCGACCTTGGCCTTCGCGTTGTCCTTGACCATGAGGCCGGAGAGCGCGCCGACGAGGAAGGAACCCTCCTGCTCGGCGAAGGCGAGGCAGGTGAGGTTGGAGGTCTCGGTGAGGTCGGGGACGAAGCCGTCGATGAGGCCGAAGTGGACCTTCGGGAAGTCCTTGGCGACCTTGGCGATGGAGTCGGTGAACATGAAGCCGACGCCGAAGATGAGGTTGTAGCCTTCCTCGGAGAGGACGCGGAGGAGCTGCTCGCGGTCCTGGCCGCCCTGCTTGGGCTCGAGGTACTTGAGCTCGATCTCGCCGCCGAAGTTCACGTTGTCCGGATCGTCCTTGATGACGCCCTTGTACTGCTCGGCGAGCATCTTGAGACCGGCGTAGGCGGAATCATTGAAGGACTTGTCGCCCTTGCCGCCGACGTCGAACACGATGCCGACCTTATACTTGGCGACCGCGGCCTTCGGGGCCTCGGCCTTCTTCTGGCAACCGCCGAGAAGAATCGCCGGAACGAGAAGCGCGAGAAGAATACCTTTCTTCATTTCTCTCTCCTTTGCCGATACCTTCACTACTTTGAAGGATGATTCGGATATTTTAACCCCGGATCCGACATCGTGCAAGACGTTGCACGGCGCAGGACCCGCCCGGGCGACTGGAATATCAGGCGCCGATCCGGCGCCGGGCCGGCGCCGACCGGATGACCGATTCGATTACTCGGGCAGTTCCCCGATGATGGCGACGCCGG
>DAINBW010000383.1:0-3509 GCA_036732745.1 Spirochaetales bacterium
TCCTCGAAGAGCCGCGCCCGTTCGCCGTCGAGCGGCGGCGCCTCGGCGGACTCGACCGGCCCGGCGGCCCCGTTCGCCCCAGTGGCATCGGCGGCCCCGGTCGCCGCGGGTGTTTGGCCTTGGGCCGCGGCGGCGAGGCTCGCGGCGAATAGCAGGGCCAGAATCGGCCGAAGGCTTTGGAATCGTGATCTCCGCAGCTTGTTTCGCAATTGTTTTCCCCGATGTTCTATGTTTTTTCCCATTGTCTCTCCGAAAAGCATAGCTCGGGTCGCGTCCTTTTTCCGAGGGTTTGGATAATCTACGGTACACGCCGGCAAACTGAAACACGGGCAAGGCCCGCGGCCCGCGAGATCGCGAGGCTCCTCGGCTGAAAGCGCCCGCGGGGCTTCAGCCGCTCCGCGGCGGGTGGACGCGGTTCCTGCCGGAGCCTTTGGCCTTGTAGAGGGCCGCGTCGGCCGCCTTGAGGAGGGCGGCCGGATCGAAGGTCTCGTCGCGGGGGGCGGCCGCGACGCCGGCGCTCAGGGTGACGACGGCGGCGACCTCGGAGCCCGCGTGGGGGTTCGCGAGTTCCTCGAAGGCGAGACGCTCGCGTTCCGCGACCGCACCCGCGCCCTCGAGCCCGGCGTCGGGGAGCACGAAGACGAACTCCTCCCCGCCGTAGCGGCAGGCCAGGTCGCCGTCGCCGCGGACGCTCGCCTTGAGCGCGTCGGCGACGGCGCGGAGCACCCGGTCGCCGGCGGCGTGGCCGTAGCGGTCGTTGTAGCGCTTGAAGTAGTCCACGTCGATGAGGACGCAGCCGACCGGGGCCGCGGCGCGTTCCGTCCCCTCGGCCGTCCGGGCTCCCTCGCCGGCGCGGCGGCGCTCGGCGCCTTCGGCTTTGCCCCGCTCGCGCAGCGCCGTCATGAAGGTGTCCAGCCGGCGGCGGTTCGGCAGTTCGGTGAGGCCGTCCGTCGCCGCCAGGCGGTCGAGGGCCTCGGTCTGCAGGGCGATGCGGGCGACGAGGGCGTTGATGTGCCGTTCGAGCTCGCCGATCTCGTCGGCGCCCCGGGCGGGCAGGGGAGCGTCGACCCGCATCGCTTCCGAGCAGCGGTCCAGGTGGTCGCGGATCGCCGCGATCGGCCGGATCACGCGCCGTGAGACGAGGTGTAGGACGAGGAGGTAGACGAACAGGCCCGCGGCGCCGATGGCCGCAACGAGGATGATCGCGAGGCCGCGGGCGTCCGCGCTGAGGACGCGCTCGAGCGAAACGCGCCAGACGCCCATCGGCATGCCGGCGGCGTCGTTGAAGGGCAGGTAGACCGCGAGTTCGCGCCCTTCCATCCGCGTCGCCGTCCCGGCGGC
This sequence comes from Spirochaetales bacterium, assembly GCA_036732745.1. GTDB lineage: Bacteria > Spirochaetota > Spirochaetia > Treponematales > Rectinemataceae > JAEUJG01. The sequence continues at coordinate 1,342 of DAINBW010000383.1, forward strand.
GGCGACGGCGGCGGCCGCGGCGGCGGCCGGACCGACGAGGAAGGAAATGGCCGCGCGTTCGCCCGCCAGGAAGCGCTCGAGCCTTTCCTCGGTCACGATGCGGGCCAGGACCAGGAGGCCGACGGGTTCGATCAGCTGGTCGTCGTCGGTGATGGGATAGGAGGCGAACAGCGCGGGCTGTCCGCCGTGCAGCGTGGCGCCGAAAAGCGGCTCGGGCGGCAGCTTGCCGAAGCTCGCCGGAAAGAGGCTCGGGTCGGTGGCTTCGCCGGCCTTCGCGGCCAGGGGGCCGTCGCCCGCGTGGACGCCCCAGGCCGATCCCGACCAGACGATCCCCCCTTCCGCGTCGGCGATGAGGACGAGATCGATCTCCATCGCGTTGAGGATCTCGGGCCGGAAGTTGTCCTCGACGAAGTCGGGGTAGGGATCCTCGACGTAGTCGACGGCCGTCTGCCAGGCGGCGTGCGACAGCCCCGTCCAGCCGAGCTCGCGGGTTTCCCGCTCGAGGTAGGTCAGGAAGCGCGTCCGGCGCTGATCGAGGGCGAGGCGCTCAAGCCGGTTGGCCCGGTGCGAGGTCGCGAGCACCGTCGTCCCCGCGAGGGCCACGCCGATGCCGAGGAAGAGAAAGGCCATCGTCCTCGGGAAGGTCGACTTGAGGGACCGGCCGAGGGGCTTGGGCGCCGTTTTGTCGGCGGGACTCCTGTCCATGGATCGAAGTCTAGCGCGTCGCGGCGCGCGAATCAAAACAGGTCCCTCCGGACCGATCGGACAAGTTCGTGCCGGTTGCGTTCGGACGATATGGCCGGCGCCGGGATCCGCGGTCGGGCGCCCCGCGGTTTCTTGTCCGGCGTGGTTTAGGCCTTCTCTCGCTTGGCGCTCTTGCGGTCCTGGAAGGCCAGGACGCTTTTCCTGAGGCGCACCGACTTCGGCGTCACCTCGACCATCTCGTCCTCGCGGAGGAAGAGGATGGCCCGTTCGAGGGTCATCGCCTGGACCGGCGTCAGCGTCAGGGCCTCGTCCTTCAGCACCGAGCGCATGTTGGAGAGCTTTTTCTCCTTGGCGGGATTCACGTCGAGGTCGGAGTCGAGGTTGTGCTCGCCGACGATCATGCCCTCGTAGACGGGGTCGCCCGGGACCACGAAGAGGCGGCCGCGCGGCTCGAGGTGGTAGAGACCGTAGGTGACCGCCTTGCCGCTGCGGTCGGAGACGAGGGAACCCGTGAAGCGGTCCACGAAGTCCCCGCGGTAGGCCTCGTAGCCCGTGAGGTAGGAGTTCATGATGCCCGTGCCCTTCGTGTCCGTGAGGAAGACGTCGCGATAGCCGAGCAGCGCGCGCGAGGGCACGGAGAACTCGAGGCGCGCGCGGCCGCCCTCGTGGCAGGTGTAGGCGAGGAGACGGCCCTTCCGGGCGGAGAGCTTTTCCGTGACGATGCCCGCGAAGTCCTCCGCGCAGTCGACGGAGAGCCGCTCCACGGGCTCGAGCTTTCGCTCGCCCTCGTACTTGAAGACCACCTCGGGCCTGCCGACGCAGAGCTCGAAGTCCTCGCGCCTGAGCATCTCGATGAGGATGACGAGCTGGAACTCGCCGCGGCCGCGGACGATGAAGCCGCCTCCCGACTTGGCCTCCTCGAGCTGGATGGAGACGTTCTTGAGGGTCTCCTTCCTAAGGCGCTCGTAGAGCTTCATCGACTGCACGTTCTTGCCCTCGAGCCCGGAGAGCGGCGAGGTGTTGACGGAGAAGCGCATGGAGACCGTCGGCTCGTCCACGACGAGGCGGGGCAGGGCCTTGGGGAATTCGCGGTCGCATATCGTGTCGCCGATGTGGACGTTCTCGATGCCGGAGAGGACGACGATGTCTCCCGGTTCCGCGCCCTCGGCCTCCACGAGCTTGGGCCCGGAGTAGCTGTGGAGCTTGGAGACCGAGAGATCCTCGCGCGCGCCGCCCTCGCCGATGCGCACGAGGCCGTCCTTGGAGCGGGCCCGGCCGTTCACCACCTTGCCGATCGCCTGGCGCCCGAAGTAGTCGGAATAGGAAAGGTCGGAGACGAGCATCTGGAAGGGCTCGGCGCTCGAGTAGGAGGGCGGCGCGAGATCGCGGAGGATCGCGTCGAGGAGGGGGTGGAGATTCTCCCCCGGCCCGTCGAGCGTCTCCTTGGCGATGCCCTCGCGGCC
>DAINBW010000384.1:0-3501 GCA_036732745.1 Spirochaetales bacterium
CTTGGCCCGCTCGAAGGCAGCCAGGGCCTCCGCCTCGGTCAGGATGTAGCGGTAGCTGCCGCCCGAGCCGACGAGCCCCTTGCGGTCGGCGTCGCCGAGCGCGATGGCGGCTATCTCGGGCCTGGGCGCGCGGGCGGCCTCCGCCTTGGCGTAGAGGGCGCGCGCGGCCGGATAGAGGACGGCGGCCGCCGCCGCGACGAGAACGAGGGTCAGCGCCGCCGCGGCCCAGGGGGGCAGGCCCGGGCTCCGCGGGTAGAAGCGCGCGATCTTGCCCGACTCGACCAGGTCGGGCACGCGCTCCTCGAGATCGCCCCCGCGGAGGAAGGCCAGGCCGCGCCGCGCCAAGGCGTCGCGGGGCCGCGACTCGAGCACCGCGAGGTAGTGGGCCACGGCCTTTTCGCTGTCGCCGCGGCGCAGGTAGAGCGCGGCAAGGGCGAGCTGGACGCCGAGACGCTTCGGGTCGAGCTGCTCCGCGCGCTTCAGGTAGGTGTGCGCGCCGCCCATGTCCCCGGTCTGGAGGCAGGCGGCGCCGAGCAGCTCGTAGAAGCGGGCGGATTCGCGGTAGATGGGCAACTGGGGCTCGAGGAAGGCGACGAGCTCGGCGTGCCTTCCCCGGGCCGCCATGCGGGCGGCGGCGTCGAGGGTCGAACGGGCCATGGGCTAATAGCCCTTCTTGCGCTCTTCGAGGAGGTCGAGGATCTTCTTCCAGGCGACGAGCTCCTCTTCCGAAGGCGGCTTGCCGGAGGAGAGGGCGCGGTCGATGCGGGACACGAGATCGCGCACCGCGACCAGGTCGGAGACCATGGCGGCGCCGGGATCGGCGCCCTCCGCGGACAGGACCGTCTGGGAGAAGATGGCCGAGGTGGCGGGATCGACGGCGCCGGCGGAGGCCTCGAGGGGATAGCCCTTTTCGTTGAAGGCGCCGATCACCGTGACCGCCGTGCGGGAGCCGCCGCGGGGCACAAGGACGGGATCCCAGTACAAGGCCAGGGCCGAGTCGTTCACCGAGTACGGAAGAAGGGTGAAGTTGCGCGCGACGTTGGCGTCGAAGGCCCAGGGCTCGTCGTTGAGGCGCTTCCAGTTCGCGAGGAGGATCCGGTCCGGCCGATCGACCCCGTCGCCGTCGAAGGCGACCATGAGTTCGGCGCGGTCGCCCGGCGTGGCGATCCAGCGATCCTCGTCCGTGGGGCCGATCGCGGTCTCGGCGACCACGCGGGCCCGCTTGTCGGTGCGGAAGTGGAGGCCTGATTTCTCGGCGAGCCAGGTGTCGACAAGGAGGCGGAGGCCGATCTCGGAGTCCTTCTGGGAAACGTTCTCCATCGTGAAGCGCAGCCTGAGGCCGTCCGCGAGCGCCGCGCCGGCGGACTTCGCGAAATCGATGTCCTCGCGGAGCACGCAGGCGGAGGAACGGAATTCGACGCGGGCCCCCGTGTCGGTGCGGGACACCGTGAAGCGGTAGTCGGAGGCGTCGCCGAGCTTGTACTGCTTGCCGTCCACCGAGAGCGTCGCGAAGCTCGTGCGGGGATCCTGGTCGAAGACGAGGGCCTCGTAGCGGCCCTTGGCGACGTCGACGAGGCGGTAGACGGAGAGCCGCGCGGTCGATTCGTTGATCACGATCTTGACGAGGCCTTCCTTCGCTTCGAGGCCGAAGGCGCCCGGAAGGCCGAGAAGGCCGAAGGCGAGGGCGGCGGCGAGGGCGGCGCCGCGGAGGCTGGCCGGCTTGCTCATTTCGTGTCCTCTCATTTCGCGTCCCCGCGGGGGATCTTCTCGAGATAGAAGGCCAGGAGGTCGAGGGCGCGCGCCTTGACGGCGAGGGCCTCGGCGGTGCGCTTTTCGTCCCCCGCCGCGGTCGGGATGACGGCGGAGGTCCCGGGCGCGGCCGGCGCGGTCGCCGCGGGCTGGACGGCCTTGGCTGCGGCGAGGGCGGACCTGGCGGCGGCCAGGTCCCCTTCCGCGGCGGCGAGGCGGCGCTCGAGCTCGGCGAGCTGGGCCTTGAGCTCGGCGGAACCCTTGTCCGCGTCCTCGGGGCTCTTCCGCTTGGCGTCCGCCGCCTGGCGCTGGTAGGCCGCCAGGGCCTGCTCGTAGGCGCGCTCGCGCCGGCGGAAGTCCTCCACGACGCGGAGGCTTTCCTCGTGACTCCAGGTCAGGAGCCGGAGTAGCTCCCGCTCCCGGTACTCGAGGCGGATGAGCTCGCGGCGGTAGTTGGCCGCCTCCACCTTGACGCTCGTCGGGTATTTCTCGATGACGGTGCCGAAGATCCGCTCGGCCTCCTCGAGGCGGCCGAGGGCCAGGAGGGACTCGCCGCCCCAATAGAGGGCCGAAGGGACAAGGTCGTGGTTCGGCGCGGCCTCGATGAAGACGGCGAAGGCGCGCAGGGAGGCGTCGTACTCGGTCTTGGCGAAAAGGAGCCGGCCGCGCTGGTAGAGTAGGTCGGGGACGCGGGGACTCTGCGGGTAATCGCGGACAAAGGCGTCGAGGGTCTTTTCGGCGGCCGCGCGCTCGCCGGCGGCGAGGTAGGCCAGGACCGACCAGTAGGCCGCCTCGGGACGCTCCGCCTGGGCCTTGGGGTCGGCCAGGACGCGGGCGAAGGTGTCTATGGCCTCGCGGTACCGCTCCTCGCCGAAGGCCACGATGCCGTAATCGAGGAGGATGGCGCTCGGCGACTCCGCGCCCGACGCGGCTCCGGTCGCCGCGGGCCGGGCGGGTTGCGCCGCCGGTCCTCCCGAGGGGGACTGGGCCGCGGCCGACGCCAGGACCAGGAGCGAGACGAGGAGCGAGAGGAGGGGCGCGCTCTTTTTGTGCATATGTACGGGCCTCCGATTCATTATCGGCCGGGCGGCCGCAAAACTCAAACGCGCGCGATGGGCGCGATGGGCGCGACGGCCCCGGGTCCCGGACCTAGGCCCGGCGAGGGGCCAGGGCGGCGCGGGCGGCCGATTGGGCGCGGGCGGCCGACCGGACCGCGGCGACCTCCGCGGCCGGATCCTTCGCGCCGAAGAAGGCCGAGCCCATGACGAGCACGTCGGCGCCCGAGGCCGCCGCGGCGTCCAGGGTCGCGCGGTTGACGCCGCCGTCCAGGGAGAGGAGGAAGGAGAGACCGCGGTCCCGGCGCGCCTCCGCGAGCCGGCGGGCCTTGTCCAGGCAGGCGGGAATGAGGGACTGGCCGCCGAAGCCCGGATTGACCGTCATCACGAGGACGAGGTCGACGAAGGGGAGCAACTCCTCGACGGCGGCGAGCGGGGTCGAGGGAACGAGGGAAAGGCCGGGCCGGGCGCCGAGGGCGCGGATGCGCTCCACGAGGCGATGGGCGTGCACGACGGCCTCGACGTGGAAGGTTATGTAGTCGGCGCCGGCCTTGGCGAAGGGCTCGACGAGGCTTTCGGGCTCCACCGTCATGAGGTGGACGTCGAGGGGAAGGCGGGTGCGGGGGCGGAGATCGGCGCACATCTTGGGGCCGAAGGTGAGGTTCGGAACGAAGCGGCCGTCCATGACGTCGAGGTG
>DAINBW010000385.1:0-3500 GCA_036732745.1 Spirochaetales bacterium
GCGTCAACCGCGTCGAGGAGGGCGGGATCGACCGGCTTGGCGTCGAGCTTCTGGTCGATGTAGCGCTCCACGGCGGGGAGGCCATAGACGTAGCGGTCGCAGGCCAGGTTGACGAGGCGGGCGCCGGGCGCGGTCCTGTCCAGGAGTTCCAGGCGGCGGACGTAGTACTCGGGCTCCAAGGGAATGTCGTAGTTGACGAGGAGGGAAAAATCGCCGGCGACCAGGCCCTCGGCGCCCTCGTCGGTGAGGACGAGGACGGAGCCAGCCGCTTCGCGGACCTGCTCGAGGATGGCGAACTTCTTCTCCGGCGACAGGGCGCCGAGGATGTAATCCGTCGCGATGCCGTTCTCGCGGAGGCGCAGGGCGGCCTCCTCGGCGTTGCCCTTGAGGTCGCAGAAGACGCAGGTGCGGGCGGGGCGCTCGCGCCGGAGAAGGCCGAGGAGGAAGCGGAGCTTGTCCTCCGCCGCGATGTGCCAGGTCTCGCTCGGCACGCCCTGGGCCTTGGCGACCTCCTCCTCGATGTGGATCTCCACCGGATTGTCGGAGAGGTCCCAGGCCAGGTTCTTCGCCTTAACCGTCACCTTGGCGCAGGCGACGATGGTCTTGCGCTCCCAGGGCGGAAGGAGGGCGGAGGAGAAGCGGTGGAGGAGCTCCGAGGGCAGGTCGGCGACGCGTTCGGCGCCGTCCACGACGAGGTAGCCGAAGTCCTTGAGGCCGAAGAGACCGGCCTCCGCCGCGTGGAGGAGGGACTCGGGCATGCCGGCCACGAGGCCCGCGCCGGGATCGCCTTCCAGGACGGGCGCGGCGGCGGGGCCGGTGGCGGCGCCTTCGCCTTCCTCGGGGGGCGTCACGACACAGGTCTTGAGGCCGATGCCGCCGCCCAGGGCGCGGGCCACGGAGGCGGCCCTTTCGGCGCCGGCGCGATCCGGCAGGACGCAGAGCACCCGGCGGCGCTCGCCCGCGGGCGCCTTGGCGACCCAGTCGAGGGCGGGCAGGAGGGAGACGGCCTCGCGGCCGCTCGGCAGGACGATCTTCGCCAGGACATTGGCGCCCTTCGAGACGGCTTCGACAAGCATCTTCTCATGAAAAAGGGCGCGGTCCCGGAGGCCCTCGGCCCCGGACAGGAGGCGTTCTTCGATGCCGAATTGCTGGAAATCCATGGCTTAAGCTCGCTTTGCGTGGTACAGGATCGGAACCCGAACGAGGGGGTTCCCTTCGGGGCGCCGCGTTGCGCGGTTCCCCGGCGAGCCGGGTGGCTGCGGGCGGTTCGGAGCGCCGACCAGGCGCGATCCGCGTTTCCCGAGCCGGCGGGGAAAGCCCTCGTGGGGCTCCCGCGAAGCATCCCGGTGACCAACGATCATACTATGCGCGCCGCATAAAGGGAAGCGCGGGTCCGCGCGCTAGGAACGGACCGTTTTGATGAAGGTGCCGGGCTCGGACTCGACGAAGCCGAGTCGCTTCAGGTATTTGACGTGGACGGGCACGGCGCTCTTCGCGTAGAAGCGGGCCTCGCCGGCGCCGGCTATGTCCTCGGCGGCGGTCCGGAAGAAGAAGTCCGCGCTCTTGTAGTCGCGGTAGGCCGGCACGGCGTAGTCGAGGAGGAGGTCGAAGACGCCCTCGCCCTTGCGCCGATAGATCACGAGCGAGGTGGGCATCATGTCGCGGAGGACAAAGACGGCCTCGGCCCCCTCCAGTCCTTCCGCGGAGAAATCGGGGGCGTGGGCGGCGATGTCCTTCGCGTGGAAGCGCAGGAACTCGCCCAGGTATTCTCCCTCGCCTTTTTTGGCGTGGAGGAGGGAGAAGGACGAACGCTCGAGGCGGAGCCGGTACAGATACCATGCGTCGATGAGGACGATGAAGATGTTGACGAGGAAGACCGGCAAGGCCCTGATGCCAAGGCCGTAGAGGGCGAACATGACCGATCCGGCCAGGTTGATGAGGCGAAGGCGCTTCAGGTTCTTCATCATGAGCGAGGCGGCGATGACGAGGCTCGCGAAGGTCCCGAAGACTTCGATTGGTGACATTAAAGCTCCTTTTCGTGGCACTTCCACGAGATATATAAGTTCAGTATAAATATTCAATCCGGCGATGGGGGGGCCGCCGGGGAAAAAGGCTGTATCACAAGGCTTAAGAATAGTATAGGGCAATTGATTGACTTTTACCGATATATCGCCCATTATGAATTATCCAAAATCTCAAGCACACGCACAACATATCCCGAGAAGGAGATAGCCGAATATGGGAGACAAGAAGCGAATACTCATCCTCGGTGGCGGCTACGGCGGCGTCTGGGCGGGCAAGATCCTCGAGAAGCGGTTCCGCAAGAACCCCGAGATCGAGATCACCCTCGTCGACATGCGCCCCTACCACACCCTGATGACCGAGCTCCACGAGGTCGCCGGCTGGCGCACCGAGCCCGAGTCGGTCCAGGTCAGCTTCAAGAAGATCTTCGGCGCCAAGCGCATCGAGGTCGTCACCGACAAGATCGAGAAGGTGGACTTCGAGGCCAAGCGCGCCAATTCCGCCACCCGCGAGTACCCCTTCGACTACATCGTCGTGGGCGTCGGCGCCGAGCCCGAGTTCTTCGGCATCCCCGGCGTCGCCGAGAACTCCTTCACCCTCTGGTCCTTCGACGACGCGATGAAGATCCGCAACCACCTCGAGGAGACCTTCGCCAAGGCCGCGATGGAGCCCAACGCCGAGAAGCGGAAGAAGCTCCTCACCTTCGTCGTCGCCGGCGCCGGCTTCACCGGCATCGAGATGATCGGCGAGCTCCTCGAGTACCGCGACGTCATGTGCGCCAAGCACTACCTCGATCCCAAGGAGTGCCGCGTCATCGACATCGAGGCCCTGCCCTCGATCCTCCCCGTCCTCGAGGAGCCCCTCCGCGCCAGCGCGGAGAAGTACCTCCAGAAGAAGGGCTGCGAGATCAAGCTCGGCCAGGCCATCGTCGGCGCCGAGCCCGGCAAGGTCCTCCTCAAGGACGGCACGGTCGTCGAAACCGAAACCTTCATCTGGACCTGCGGCGTCAAGGGCTCCTCCTTCGCCGGCTCCCTCGCCGTGCCCATGGGCAAGCGCAACCGCATCGAATGCGACGAGGAGATGAAGTCCCCGAAGTACCCCTACGTCTACGTCGTCGGCGACAACGCCGGCCTCATCCGCGAGGGCAAGCCGATCGCGCAGATCGTCGAGACCGCGCACTTCACCGCCGAGGCGGCCGCGAAGAACATCATCGCGGACATCTCCGGCGGCGAGCGCCACAAGTTCACGCCGAACTACCACGGCTTCATGGTCTCCCTCGGCGGCCGCTACGGCGTCGCCAACGCGGGCGGCATGAAGACCCGCGGCTTCATCGCCATGTTCATGAAGCACTTCATCAACATGTTCTATCTCTTCAACATCGCGGGCTTCAACCAGGTCTGGGAGTACTTCAAGCACGAGTTCCTGGACATCAAGGACGGACGCTCCATCGTCGGTGGCCTCTTCGCCTACAAGGTCCG
>DAINBW010000386.1:0-3491 GCA_036732745.1 Spirochaetales bacterium
CGCCGCGCGCCTCCTTTCCGCCTTCCCTCCCGCGGAAAGAAAGGGCGGGGGCCTCGAGCCCTCCCTCGTGAGCGCGCGGGAGCGGGAAGTCCTTGCCCTCCTCGCGGAAGGTTCGACCAACAAGGAGATCGCCGACGCCCTCTTCATCTCCGAGGGCACGGTGAAGACCCACGTCCATCACCTGGCGGAAAAGCTCGAGGCCAAGAGCCGCGGCGCCATCGTCCAACGCGCCCGCGTCCTGGGCATTTTGTAGCGGAATCCATCCTTTTGGGGATGGGCTTCCTCCCGGTTGATCGGCAGACTTCACGGGGAACCACGGCCGCCCCGCGCGGGCGCGTGGCGGAGGTGCCATGGAGACAGCGCAAGAACTGAAGGCCTGGGCGACGCTGGTCGACGGGCGCCTTGGCCGCGGATCGGGACTCCGCGCCTATCCGCCGCTCGTGAACGGCCAGGCGGCGCACGGCGGGGGCGATCGGGGACCGAGCTCGCTGGAGCTCTTCCTCGTGAGCCTTTGCGGCTGCGCGGCGGAGGCCGTCGCCCATGTCCTGCGGAGCTCGAAGCGCGACTTCGCGGAGCTTTCGGTGCGGGCCGAGGCGACGCGCCGGAGCGAGCATCCGGCCCACTTCAAGGACATCAGGCTCGAGGTCGAGCTCCTGTCGGCGGCGGTCGCGGAGGAAGAACTCGCGGAGGCCGTGGGCCTGGCCGAGTCGGACATCTCGCCGGTCTGGAACATGATCAAGGACACCGTGCCGGTGACCTTCACCTGCAGGGTGCGGGGCCAAGGAGAGAGGATGGACGCGAGGGATTGTTTGCCCGGTTTTTCGCTCAGGAAGGCGGGCCTCGACGACGCGCCCCTCATACACGCCATGCAGGTGGAGGCTTTCGCGCCCCTTCTCGAGAAGTACCGGGACCACGACCTCAACCCGGGCGCGGAGGGGATCGAAAAGATCGTCGCGAGGCTGCGCCAGGAACACACGGACTACCACCTGATCATGTGCGGCGGGGAAATCGCGGGCGCGGTCCGGGTAGCCCGGCTCCGGGGCGGGCTGCGTTGCAGGATCAGCCCGATATTCGTGCTTCCCCGGTTCCAGGGCCGGGGACTGGCGCGGGCGACCTTCAGGACCCTCGAGGCGATGTACCACCCCGCCGAGGGCTGGGAGCTCGACACCATACTCGAGGAAGAAGGCAATTGCCGCCTTTACGAGAAGCTTGGCTATAGAAGGACCGGCAGGATCGACGAGGTGAAGGAAGGCATGCACATCGTCTACTACGAGAAGCGGCCCTGAGCGCGCGCGTTGCGCGCCATATCCGGACGCGCCGCGGACTCCGCGCGCCGACCGCCTATTCCAAGGAGAAACACCGCCATGAAATCAAGGACCCTGTTCCGCTTTGCCCTACTGGCGCTCGCCCTGTCCACCGCCGCCTCCTGCGCCGGTTTCGTCTACAGCTCGACCGGCAGGTCCTGGGTGGTCCGGGCCGGCGAGACGATTGAATCCGACGCCATCCGCGCCCGGCGCGCCGTCGCCTTCCAGGCGAGCGGCCGCCTGGAGGCCGGGACGGTGACGGCCTCCATCCTCCGCGACGGCGTCCTTCAGGGCCCGCCGGTCCAGATCCGGGCCGGGAGCGTTGATCAAAAAATCGAATACGCCTTCGATTCCGGGCTCTGGTCCTTCGCCGCCGAGGCCGACGGGGAGGCGCGGGGCGAGCTCTTCCTCTCCATCAGCGACCGCTAGGAAGGGGCGGGCGCCGGCCCGCGGGACGGGGGCGAGGCGAGGCCCTCGGGGAGGAGGGCCGCGAGCCCGGCCGGATCGCGCAGGGTCTTGAGCTCCCAGTGCGGGGGGAGGAGGCGGCGATAGGACGATGACGCATATCGCTCGTCGACGAGGAGGACGAAGCCGCGGTCCGTCCCGGAGCGGATGACGCGGCCGGCCGCCTGGATGATCCGGTTGACGCCGGGATAGCGGTAGGCCCAGTCGTAGCCGTCCCCGTACTTGGCTTCGAAGAAGTCGCGGTGCAGGTTGTTGACCGCGTTCACCTGGGGCAGGCCCACGCCGAAGATGATGACGCCGACGAGGCGCTCCCCGACCAGGTCCACGCTCTCGGCGAAGGAGCCGCCGGAGACGGCGAAGCCCCTGGTGCCCCGCGCGCCTTCGAAGGCCGCGACGAAGGCCTCGCGGTCGGCCTCCGTCATGCCCGGTCCCTGCGCCGTCCAGTCCGCCGGCATCGCGGCTCCCGCCAGGAGCCGGGAGAGCAGGGCCTCCTGGAAGGCGAAGGAGGGGGAGAACACGAGGAGGTTGCCCGGAACCGCGTCGAAGGCCCGGCCCACGACCCGGGCGTAGGACTCGAGGTTGCGCTCCCGGTCCTTCCAGCGGGTGGACACGCGGCAGTAGGCGAGATGGGCGCAGTTTTCCGCCGGGAAGGGCGAGGGCAGGTCGACGAAGCGGGGGGCCGGATCGGGGGCGAGGAGCCGCGTGAAGTAGGCCGGCGGGGCCAGGGTCGCGGAAAAGAAGACGGCGGCCTTCTGGTTCCCGAGGACCTCGGCGAGGGGCCCCGAGGGATCGACGCAGAGGAAGTCGAGCCGGAAGTCTCCCGGCCGGTTGGAGACCAGGGTCCGGTGCGACGAGGAATCGTAGCGCGAAAGGACGCCGGAGAGCCGGACGAGCTCCCAGTAAAGCTCGAGGACGGGCGCGGAAAGCGCGGAGCCCGCTTCGAGGAGGGCGTCGAAGTCGTCCACGGTCTTCTCCAAGGCCTGCGCCAGGCGGGCCGGCGGCGCGGCCCTCGTTTCCTCATAATTGGAAGGGATCTCTTTCTTGAGGGCGAGGAGGGCCGCGTTGAGGCCCGCGAGGATCTTTTTTTCCACCGGCGGGGCGGTCCGCTTGGCCTCCAGGACGCGCCGCTTGGAGAGGTTGCCCGAATGCATCGCGCGCGCCCGGTCGACGAGGTTGTGCGCCTCGTCGACGAGGAAGGCGAAGTCGGTCTTGCCCTGGAGGAAGAAACGCTTCAGCCTGACGGCGGGATCGAAGCCGTAGTTGTAGTCGGCGACGACGACGTCGCAGTGCGGGGAGAGGTCGAGGGAGAGCTCGAAGGGGCAGGCCTGGTGCCTGCGGGCGAGCTCCTCCACCGCGGCGCTCGGGAGGGATGAGAGGTCCCCGATCCCCGCGAGGGCGGCCCGCGCCTTGGCGAAGTAATCGCGCGCGTAGGGACAGAGGGCCGCGTCGCAGGGAGGCCGCCGGCCCCGCGGGCCCTCGTCGCCGGCTTCGCCCTCCGCTCCCCGCATGAAACAGATCTTGCCCTTGGCCGTGACGCTGATCCAACGGAGGCCGACGAGGCCGGACGCCAGGATGCCCAGGGCCTTTTCGGCCGCGGCCGCGCCCGAGCTCTTGGCCGTGAAGAAGAAGAGCTTGCCTGCGTGGCCCCGGCCCAGGGCCTTGAGGCCCGCGTAGAGGACGGCCATCGTCTTGCCGATGCCGGTCGGGGCCTGGAGAAAGAGG
>DAINBW010000387.1:0-3490 GCA_036732745.1 Spirochaetales bacterium
CCGGCGCCTCCCGCGCCGCTCCCGCCGCCGCGCCCCCCGACGAGGGGCTGCCTCCGTATTTCGCGACCCTTCTCGCCGATATGTCCCTGGACTCCGACGAGGCCGCGGCGCCCGAAGGCGGGCTTGAAGCGGGCCTCGAGGAGCTCGAAGAGGAGCCGCCGCCCGGTGCCGAGGCTGAAGCCGGAGCCGCGGGCGAGAGCCCGGAAAGCGGCGGTCTCGAAGACTTTTCCGCCCTCGACAATTTCGACCTCGCCGCCTTCGCCGAAGGCGCCGGCCTGGACGAAGCGCCCGCCGAAGGAAGCCCCGAGGCGCCCGCCGAAGGTGAGGGCCCGGGCGAGTTCGGGGGACTTCCCGAGGCGGACTTCTCCGCCGGCGGCTTGGTGGACGAAACCGAAGCGCTGGAGGCCCTGCCCGGCTTCGATCTCGACGAAAGCTTCGGCTCAGGTTCCTCGCCGGAGCCCTCCGCCCTGGCCGGCTTCGAGCCCGCCGAGCCGACCGAGCCGACCGAGCCGACCGAATCAGGCGAGCCCGCCGAGCCGGCCGAATTAGGCGAGTCGATAGAGCCGGCCGGCGAGCTCCCCTCGTTTGACGAGTTCGCGTTGCCCGATCTCGGCGAGGGCTTCGGCTCCGCCGAGGCCGCCCCGCCGGAAGAGGCGGCGCTCGGCGAATCCTTCGAGCTCCCCTCCTTCGACGAGGGGGACGGCGGCGCCACGCCGGGCGGCGAAACCTTCGACCTCGGCGGCTTTGATTTTGGCGAAATGGAAGCCGGGGCGACGGAGGCGCCGAGCGCTCCGCCCGAAGAGGCCGAGGCCGCCGAAGCGGAAGAGCTCGGCGAGGCGCTGGAAGAACTCGGCGGCGAGGCCTTTGGCGGCGACAGCTTCGGCGGCGAAGCCCCCGCCGAGGCCTTGGCCGGGGAAGGGGCGGGATCCGCCCCGCTCGATGATTTCTCGATCCCCGACTTCGGGGATTTCGGCGCGGAGGAGGCGGGCGGAACCGCCGAACCCCTCCGCGGCGCGGCCCCCGGCCCCTCCGGGCCTTCGGCGGCGGCGACGGCCGAGGCGCCCGCCGCCGGCGAGTTCGACGCCTTCGATTCGTTCAACTTCGAGGAAGGGGCCACCGGTTTCGGCGACGCCGCTTTCGGCGAAGGGTCGCTCGGCGGCGAGGACCTGGACCGCGAGCTCGCCTCGCTCGGCGAGGCGAATCCCGAGGAAGGCACCTTCAACCTCGACAAGGATTGGGGTTCCGGCTTCGAGGCGCCGGCCGAGGCGCCCGCGCCCGGTCGCCGCGCGCCGCCGCCGCCGCGCGCCGCCGCGGGGCCCGCCGCCGCCGCTTCCCGGCCCCGGCCCTCCGGCCCCGAGGAAAAGCTGCGGCCGGTCTCCCTCACCGAAGCCCAGGTTGACCGCCTCCAGGACCGCCTCCTCGCCTTCCCGCTCAACCTGCGCGTCGCCGTCGAGGACGCGATCGCGAACGAGAAGGGCACCGAGGCGCAGCGCTCCCGGCTCGTCTGGATGCTGGTCGAGGGCGCCAAGATCGAGGAGGTCGCCGGCTTGGCCGGGCGGATCCTCCAAAAACGCGTCACCGTGCCCAAGGGCTACGAGAAGAGCACCGGCGCCGCGCACGAGGCGGAGAAGGGCACGCTCGCCTACGCCCTCGTCCATACCGTCCTGCCGATCCTGCGGATCGCCGTCCTGGCCCTCGCCGCGGCCGGCGTCCTCGGCTTCCTCGGCTGGAAGTTCGTCTACCGGCCCCTGGCGGCCAACGCCCTTTATCGCACGGGTTACGCCCGCATCGCCGAGGATCGCTACGCCGAGGCGGAGACGGCGTTCCGGAAGGCCGGCGAGATCGTCGAGTACAAGTCCTGGTACTACCGCTACGCCGAGGCCTATGTCGGGAAGCGGCAGTACATCCTGGCCGAACGGAAGTACCAGAGCCTCCTGGACCGCTATCCCCGCGAGATCGAGGGAGCCCTGGCCTGGGCGCGGCTCGAGAAGGACCAACTCAAGTTCAAGGACGCGGCCGAGATCCTCCAGAAGCGCATCCTCGAGCGCTCCTACCTGCACCGCGACGCGCTCCTCCTCCTCGGCGACGTCTACCTCGCCTGGGCCGAGGAAGAGCCCAAGTACTACGAGGAGGCGCGCCGCAACTACGCGGCCCTCATCCAGCGCTACGGTTCCGACGACGCCTATCTCGAGCGGATGCTGCTGTACTTCATCCGCACGGACAACTACAAGGAAGTGAAGCCCCTGAAGGACCGCTTCATGGCGCAGGCGAAGATCTTCCCCTCGACCGAGACCCTCGCCGAGCTCGGCGCCTACCTTTTCGACCGGGGCGAGCGGGCCGACGTGAACCGCATCCTCCTGGCCGCGCAGGCCAAGAACCCCGAGGTGCCCGAGGCGCATTACCATCTCGCGCGCTACTACGGCGTCACGGGCGCCCCCGGCGAGGAGCGCAAGGCCCTGGACCGCGCCATCGCCGCCTACGGGAAGATCCCGGCCCTGTCGGCGAAACGCCTCGGCTACCGCATCGACGCGCTGATCCGCCGCGGCGAGTTCCGGCTTCGCGGCGCGGAGTACCTGGCCGCCGAGGAGGACTTCGCGAAGGCGGCGGAACTTTACGGCGACGCCCTGTCCCTGCGGCGCTTCCCGCGGAACGCCCGCTTCGCCGCGGCCTACGCCGGCCTGGCCGAAATCGCCTACTGGATGCGCGACGACCTCGAATCGACCCTCTCCCTGCTCGAGCGCGCCGCCGAGCACGGCTACGACAACCTCGAGGCGCGGTACAAGCGCGGCTACGCCCTCTATCGGCGGGGCAACTACGCCGCGGCGATCGAGCAGCTCTACCGCTCGTCGGTCGCCGGCGCGGCGAGCCCCTACGTCGACTACGCCTTCGGCGCGGCCCTGTACGCCCGTGAGGATTACTACGCGGCCGAAGGGCATCTCCGCCGCGTCGTGGACGCGATGACGCTCGAGCTCGAGCGGCTCGACCAGCCCGATCCGCAGGGCCGGGCCTCGCACGGCGAGATCGTCGAGCTTCTGGTCCAGGCGCAGAACAACCTGGGCGCGGCGCTCTACAAGTCCGGCAACCGCCTCGGGGATCCGCGCCGCAAGGCCAAGGCGATGGCCGCCTTCGCCGAATCGGCCCGGCTCTTCGACGCCCTCGTCCGGGACCAGGCGACGATGATCCGTCCCGACGCCAAGAACCTCGGTTTCCTCAACATGGATTTCGTGCTGCATCCGAAGCGCGGGGTGGACCTGGCGGTGTACGAGGAGTTGCCGCGCGATATGCGCTTCCCCCGCGGCGACAAGCGCTGAGGGCCCTGTGTTCTGGCGCGGGCGGGCGCGGGGGTCGGGGCGGGGCCGTGGAGGGCCGACTCGCGCCCGAGCGGCGCCGTTTAAAATGCAAAAAGCCCGGTGGGCGATACTGGGATTGAACCAGTGACTTCTACCGTGTGAAGGTAGCACTCTCCCGCTGAGTTAATCGCCCACCGGAC
>DAINBW010000388.1:0-3483 GCA_036732745.1 Spirochaetales bacterium
TCCAAGGAGGAGCCTATGAACAAGGCCGTTATCAATATCATGGAAGCCGTCAGCCCGATCGATCCCAACGCCGCCGGCGTCACGAGGATCTCCAAGGGTCAGACCCTCAAGCTCGCCGTCCGCGGCGAGTCCACCCTCGCCTGCGTCGCCGGCCAGCTCTGGGTCACCAAGCGCGGCGAGCGCGCCGACTACATCCTCGGCGCCGGGGACAGCCTCGCGATCGCCGAGCCCCTCGTCGTCACCGCTCTCCACAACGGCGCCTTCAGCCTCAACTAAAGGCCTTTCGGCTTCCCGAAGTAGTTCTTCATCGGTTCGAAGTAGTAATCGAGCCAGCCCTGGCGATAGCCCTCGCCCTGCCCCGCGGGAATTTCCGTGTGGCGGAGGGTGAGGAGCGTCCCGTCCCCCGAGGCCTCGAAGCGCAGGTCGAGGCGTGAGTCCGGGGCGCCCGCCGGGAAGTCCGTCGTCCTCCAGGATTGGACGATGCGGGCGCCCGGCTCGAGTTCCAGGGTCCTTCCGGAGATATAGCCGTCCCAGGCGCTGAAGGCGCCGCCGACTCCCGGTTCGACCGAAGCCGGCGAGCCCGTGAAGGCGCCGTGCCGTTCGCCGCTGAGCCAGGCCTCGTACAGCGCCGTCGGCTCGATCGGCAAGATTATCGATACTTCCAAGCTCTCGTTCATGGTTCCCCCAGGACCTCAAGTCTAAGCCCAAATCCCGGTTCCACGCAAAGCTCGGGCTTCCTGCGCTCCCTACTTCGCCGGCGCTATCCGCCGGTCCCAGCCGTCCACGCCGAGGGCGGCCAAGGCCCAACAGCCGGAGAGGGCGGCCGTCGCGATCCAGAGGACCGGCATGCCGGCGCCGTTCGCGACGGGTCCCGCGACGAGGGGGCCGACCGTCCAGCCGGCGGAGTAGAACACGCCCATGAAGGACTGGAAGGAGGCCCGCCAGTTCGCGGGCGAGTGCTTGGCCAGGAAGACGCCCATGTTGATGGAGGAGACGATCTCGCCGATGGTCCAGACCGCCGTGGAGACCGCGAAGCCGGCCCGGCCGAGGGGCAGGGCGAGCATGCCGAAGCCGACGACGTAGAAGGCGCCCGAGTAGGCCATGCAGGCGAGGGGCGTCCGGGAGCGGAGGAGGCGCGCCAGGGGGATGGACAGGACGATGACGATGAGCGCGTTGAGCGACATGAGGTAGCCCATGAAGCGCGGGCCGCCCTCGCCGAGGGCCTCGGAGATCCGCAAGGGGAGGCCGAAGCCGGTCTGGCAGTAGGTGAGGCTCGAAAGGAAGGCGAGGCCCGCGAAGGCCAGGAGGATGGGCCGCGCGACGAAGGCCGCGACGGCGCCGCGCTCGTCGTGCTTCTCGAGGGAGGTCTCCGCCCTTGCCGCCGCCGGCATCCGGACGCCGCGGGCGATGAGGAGGACGGAGAGGAAGGTGCTGATCGCGTCGCCGCGGAAGAGCCAGGCCAGGCTGTGGTCGAAGAGGAAGGCCGCGACGAGGGGGCCCGTCGCGACGCCGACGTTGATCGACCAGTACTGGAGGCCGAAGACCTCCTTCCGCTTGCCGGCCGGCGCGAGGTCGGTGAGCACCGCGCCGATGAGGGGCCGGGCGCCGCCGCGGAAGAGGCTGCCCGCGACGATGAGCCAGGGCGCCCAGGCCTGGCCGTAGAGGAAGCTCATCGCGAGGTTGACGAGCCCGGCGGCGCCCTGGCAGATGAGGAGGGCGCGCTTGCGCCCGACCGCGTCCGCGACGCGCCCGGACAGGAGGGAGCCCGCCATGGAGGCCGCGAAGACCATGGAGACCGTGGCGCCGGTCCGCGCCGCGTCGAGGCCGAGCACGCGCGAAAGGTAGAGCGCCAGGAAGGCCCCGACGAAGTCCCCGAAACGGTTGATCATGGTCGCGAAGAACATCGACCAGAGCGAGGGGCCGAGTCCCTTGTAGGGCGCGATCAGGCGGGAGAGGGGCGAGGCTCCGGCGGTTCCCGCGGGCGGACTCGAGTCGTTGGCTTCCATGCCGGGATTCTAGCTGAAAGTCGCCGCGGGGGGGAAGTCGCCGCGGGAAGGGGCGGCTCGCGAGGCGGGTATGCCCGCGAGGCGGCCGTCGCTTGCCCGCGCCCGGCCCGCTGCCTATACTGGGGCAATGCGCGTCGATCAACGGCCGGGCGACTATCCCAAGCCCGCGTCTCCCCAGACCATTCTCCTCGTGGAGGACGAGGCCATCATCGCCCTGGCCGAATCCCGCATCCTGGCGCGCGCGGGCTATTCGGTGCGGGTCGCCGCCTCGGGGGAGGCGGCGGTGGAGCTCGTCCACGGCAGGGCGCCCATCGACCTCGTCCTCATGGACATCGACCTCGGCCGCGGCATGGACGGCACGGAGGCGGCCCGGCAGATCCTCGGGCTCCGCGACCTTCCCCTCGTCTTCCTGTCCTCGCACACCGAGCCGGCCGTAGTCGAGCGGACCGAGGGCATCACCTCCTATGGCTACATCGTCAAGAACTCGGGCGAGACGGTCCTTCTCGCCTCCATCAAGATGGCCTTTCGCCTCTTTTCGGCGCGGGCGGAACTCCGCGACCGCGAGGAGCACTACCGTTCCCTCTTCGAGAACGCGGTGGGCCCGGTCTGGGTGGAGGATTTTTCCGCCTTCAAGCGCCGTGTCGGGGAACTCCGCGACGCGGGCTCGGTCGATTTCCGCGCCTGGCTCGCCGCGAATCCCGGGGAGCTCTTCGAACTCGCCGAGCTGGTCAGGATTGTCGACATCAACCGCGCCGCCCGCTCCTCCATCGGACTCGCCGGCGACGCGCCCTGCCCGCCGACCCTGCGCGCCTTTCTCGGTTCCGAAGCCCGAAGTTTCCTCGGGGAGGAGCTCTGCGTCCTCGCCGAGGGGGGGACGGCCTTCGAGACCGAGATCCTTGTCGAGCAGCCGGACGGCGAGTCGAGCGTCTTTTTCCTCAGCCTCAAGGTCATCCCCGGCTACGAGCGGGATCTTTCGCGAGTCCACGTCCTCCTTCACGACCTGAGCGCCGTCCGGCGGACCGAGTTGGCCTTGAAACGGAGCGAAAGCCGGAACGCCGCCCTGCTTGAGGCGCTTCCCGACCTCATGTTCGCCTTCTCCAAGGACGGCGTCATCACCGATTGCCGGGCTTCCGATCCGGCCATGCTCCTCGCGCCGCCGGCCGATTTGATCGGCCGGCACCTCTCCGTCGTCCTGCCTCCCGAGATCGGCGAGCTCACGCTGGAGAAGATCGCCGCCGTGCGGGCAAGCGGCCGGCCGGAGACCTACGATTACCGCCTCGACCTCGACCGGCCACGCCATTTTGAAAGCCGCCTTGTCCCGATGGACGCCGACGCCTATCTCGCGATCGTGCGCGAAATCGAGGATTAGGTCCCACTCCGGCGTTCCAAAAAATAAAGCCGCGCGAAAATGCGCGGCTTTATCTTTGCCCGGAGGGGGACTCGCCCTCCAGTCGCAACCATCCATGGTTGCTCCTTC
>DAINBW010000389.1:0-3477 GCA_036732745.1 Spirochaetales bacterium
GATGGAACATGAGGACATGGAGGAGGTGATCAAGGGGTTTATCAAGGCAGCGAGGAACGAGAAGGAGGCGGGTTTTGACGGGGTGGAGGTTTATGCGGGTCATGGGTATATGCTAAGCCAATTCTTATCGCCTCATAGTAATAAGAGGGAGGATGAATATGGGGGGTCGTTGGAGAATAGATTACGTTTCCCTTTGGAGGTGATTGAGGCGATTCGGAATATCATTTCGCAATCGTTCCACTAAGCGTAGGTTGATCTTCTGCTGCAATTCCTGCTGAGTGAACCCTTTATCAGCCAATTCTTCACGGAACGCTTCCCACCCGCGTCCGCGCGGGGCGGACGGGCGAAGCTGGCCATCGGCGGGGAATGGAGCCTCGCGGCCGCCGCGGGATCCGCCCCCGCCCTCGACGCGGGGCTCGACGGCGCCCTGGCGCTGACGCTGCCCTTCCTTGACCTGCCCGTCGCGGCGGAGCTGCACGGCGCGGCCAGCCTCGACGGCCGCCTCCTCTTCGGCCCGACCTCCCGCAGCCTCGCGGCGGGCGCCTCGCGCTCGCCTTCCATAGTCGCGCCCTCCTATCCGGCCTTCGCGGAATACCGCGGCAGCCTCCTCGCCGGCGGCGCCTACGCCTTCGCCGAGGCGCGCGCGACCCTCGCCTCCTTCGAGATCCAGCGCGAATTCCCCGGCCTGCCGCTCTACGCCCGGCGCCTTGCGGCCGAGGCGGGCGGGCGCGCGGCCCTGCTCGTCGAACCGAGCCTCGGCGCGGGGCTCGCGCCCGGCGGGAGCGGGGCGGCGATCCTCCTGCCTTCGGCCTTCGCGCGGGTCGAGCTCGCCCTGGCGCCCCTCGTCGGGGCCGCGGCGCGCGCCGGCCTCAAGCTCGGGCTCGAGGTCTCCTACGCCCTGCGCCCGGAAGAGGCCCCCCTCGGGCCCCTCCGTTTCGCCTTCGAATTCGGAGCGGAGCTCTAGATGATGAACGCGCTGGACCGATTCACCGAGGGCGCCGCGGCGACGCTGCGCGCGGCCATCGAGGAGGCCGACGGCAACGAGGTCTTTGCCGCGGGCCGCCTGGACGCAGAGGGCAAGATAGGCGAAATCATGATCGCCGCGCGCGGACACGAGAGCGCCGTCCTGGCCCTCGCGCCCTACATCGAGCGCGGCGACGTCGTCATCCACAACCATCCCTCGGGGCTGCTGCGCCCGAGCGACGCCGACCTCGACGTGGCCTCGGAGGCGGGCTCCAAAGGCGTCGGCTCCTACATCGTCGACAACGCGGTCGGCTCGGTCTACGTCATCGCGGAACCCGCGCGGCGCCGCGCCATCTCCTTCCTCGACGAGAACGAGATCTCCGGCGTCCTCGAGGCGGGCGGCAAGCTTTCCGGCCTCATCCCGAGCTTCGAGCCGCGACCGAGCCAGGTCCGGCTGACGCGCGACATCACGCGCGCCTTCAACGAATCGCGCGTCCTGGCCGCGGAGGCGGGCACCGGCGTCGGCAAGTCCTTCGCCTATCTCGTGCCCTCCTTCGCCTGGGCGATCCGCAACGAGGAGCGCGTGGTCGTCTCCACGGCGACGATCAACCTCCAGAAGCAGCTCGTCGACAAGGACATCCCCGTCGTCCAGCGCCTCTTCCGCAAGAAGACCAAGGCCGTCCTCGTGAAGGGCCGCGGCAACTACCTCTGCCGCGTCCGCCTCCGCGAGGCCCTGGACGAGGAAGGCCTTTTCGCGGAGGAGGACCACCCCCTGCGGCGCATCGCCGCCTGGGCGGAGACGAGCGCGACGGGCGACCGTGCCGACCTTTCCTTCTGGCCCGAGGACGCCCTCTGGTCGCGGGTGGCCTCGGAATCGGAATCCTGCCTGGGCCTGCGCTGTCCCGACCGCGAATCCTGCTACGTCCTCCAGGTGCGGCGCGAGGCGGCCGACGCCCAGGTCGTCGTCGCGAACCACCACATCCTCTTCTCCGACCTCTCGGCGCGGCTGTCGGGCGCGGGCTACGAGGCCACCGCCGTGCTCCCGCCCTTCCGCGTCCTCGTGATCGACGAGGCCCACGCCGTGGAGTCGAGCGCGACGAGCTTCTTCTCCGAGGAGCTCGCCCGCTTCGGCGTCAACAAGCGCCTGTCCCGCCTCATGCGCCGCCGCGGGGGCAGGAGCTTCGGCGTCGTGGAGCGGCTCCTCGCCATCCACGCCTTCCCCCGCGCGCGGCTGGACGAGCTGCCGACGGCGATCGCCCGCGCGCGCGAGGCGATGGACGCCCTCGACAACAAGGCCGTCCTCCTCTTCGACCGGGAGCGGCAGTACCGCCTGACCTCCAGGACACCCCTCCTCGAGGACGCGCTCTTGCGGCCGCTCGGCGAGCTCGAGCGCCGGCTCCTCGGCTGCGCGGAGCTCCTCCGCGAGGCGCTGGACGAGGCCCCCGACGAGCTGGCGCAGGAGCGCGCCGTCTACGAGGCCCGGCTCATGCTGCGCCGCCTCGCGGAGGACGCGGCGCTCTGCGCCAAGTTCAAGGACTTCGAGAGCAGTCCCGAGACGGTCTTCTGGCTCGAGAAGGCGCGCACCGGCGCGGGGGAGACCTTCGTGCGCTACACGGCCAGCCCCCTCGACATCACCGGCACGATGGAGGAGGCGGTCTTCACGAAGTTCCGCTCGGTGATCTGCGCCTCGGCGACGCTGTCCGTCGGCGAGTCCTTCGATTTCTGGAAGAGCCGCGTGGGCCTCCGGCACACCGAGGTGCCGGTCGACACGGCCGTGTATCCCTCGCCCTTTCCCTTCCGGACGAACGCCCTCCTCGCGGTCGACGTCGGCGCGCCGCCGCCGGAAAGCCCCGCCTTCCGCGAGTACGTGGACCGCGCCGTCGTCGAGCTCCTGCGCGCCTCGCGCGGCCGCGCCCTCGTCCTCTTCACCTCCTACGAGGCCCTGAAGACGGCCTTCGAACGCGCGCGGCCGGTCATGGAGGAGATGGGCATCGCCTGCATGCGCCAGGGCGAAGGCGAACGGGGCAAGCTCCTCGAGACCTTCAAGGCCGACGTCTCGAGCGTACTCTTCGCGACCGACTCCTTCTGGGAGGGCGTGGACGCCCCGGGCGAAACCCTCTCGCTCGTCATCATCGCGAAGCTGCCCTTCCGCGTGCCGACGGACCCCGTCCAGCTGGCGCGCAGCGAGGCCTGCGAAAAACGCGGCGGCAACGCCTTCATGGAGATCAGCCTGCCCGAGGCGGTCATCCGGCTCAAGCAGGGCTTCGGCCGCCTCATCCGCCACTCGGAGGACCGCGGCGCCGTGGCCATCCTCGACTCGCGCGTCGTGAAGAAGCGCTATGGCGGCCTCTTCGTGGAGAGCCTCCCGCCCTGCAGGCTGGTCCAGGGAGACCTCGAGCTCGTGGCGAAGGAAGTGAGGCGCTTCCTCTACGACTGGTGAGGATCGCCGGATTGCCGGGAAGCCCGGCCGGGGGTACACTGCGCCTCATGAAAATCCTCCGCCTCGACAATCCA
>DAINBW010000390.1:0-3474 GCA_036732745.1 Spirochaetales bacterium
GCCGGGCGCCGACCTCCTCGCCGCCGAGCCGCCGGCCGGCGAGCTCGGCCTGGCCTTCCCCCGCGCCGAGGACCTGGAGGAGGCCGCGGCGGCCCGCGCGGCCGCCGCTGCGGCCATGATCCGCCGGGAGGAGTCGCGGCGCCGCGTCGAGCTCGCCGCGACCCTCGACGCCGCGGCGCCCGAACTCGTCGCGGGCTCCCCGTCCGCCGCCGCTCCGGCCGGGGCCTCGATCCTCGGGGGCCTCGCCCTCGAGTTCGAGGGCGTCAAGGCCGGCGCCTCCCTCGGCTGGGAGTTCGCCTCCCCCTACGCCGGCGCCGGAACCCAAGGCGGCCCCCGCCTCGACCTTCGCCTTTCCTGGACCTCGCGTCCGCCGGGGGAAACCGCGCGGCTCCTCCGCGAGGCGGAGCTCGCCCTGGAGGCGGCGGAAGCGCGGACGCTGCGGGCCCTCCAGGAGGCGCGCGCCAAGCTGCGGCGCCTCGAACGGGAGCGCGAGGATCTCCTTTCCCGGGGGCGGGCCGCCGCCGAGGAACTCCGCTTCGCGACGGAGGAACTCGCCCTCTACGCCGCCTGGCGCGAGCGGGGCGTCGTCGGCGAGGCCGAATACGCCGAGGTTCTCGCCGCCCTGGAGGGCGCCCGCGCCGAGTTCCGCTCGCTGGCCTACGACCGCCTTGCCTGGAGCCTCGAACTTCGCCTTCTCGCCGGCCCCGGCGCCGACGCCGACGCTCCCGCGTCCAAGGAATGAACCAACGATGAAGCGAAACAAGCGAATCGCCCTCGGCCTCGCCGCGGCCGCCATCCTCGCCGCCCTGGCCTTCGGGGCTTCCAAGCTCTTCGCCGCGCCCAAGTCCGGCGCGCCCGGCGAGGAGACCGTGACGGTCGAAAAGCGCGTGGTCGACGACCTCATCGAGGTCTCCGGCCACTTGAAGCCCCGCGCCGAACAGGAGATCCGCGCGCCCGCCGCGGGCATCGTGGCGAGCGTGGGCGCCGCGGAGGGCGCGCTGGTCACCAAGGGCGACGCGATAGCCGCCCTCGATTCGACCGAGGCCTCCTTCGAGCTCGAAAAGCTGGCCTACCAGATCGAGCAGGAGCGCTTCGCCGGGAACCGCCGCAAGCTCGCCCTCCTCGAGGCGGAGCTCGCCATGCGCCGCAAGGCCGTGGAGGACCTCACGATCCGCGCCCACCTCGACGGGAAGATCTCGCGGCTCGACCTCAAGCCGGGCGACGTCCTCAAGGCGGGCGAATCCTACGGCCGCGTCATCGACCTCCGCGCCCTCACCGCCGACGTCGAGATCGCCGAGGTGGACATTCCCCGCGCCAAGGTCGGCCTTCCGGTGGAGTTCCGCTTTCCCGCCCTGCCGGGACTGACGGCCAAGGGCCGGCTGGCCTCCTTTCCCGCCGAGGCGCGGATCAACGCCCGCGGCCTAAGCGTCCTCGACGCGAAGCTCGTCATCGACGCCCCCCCGCCGGGACTCCTCCCCGCCTACACCTTCGCCGCCGTCATCACGGCGGGCGAGCCCCGCGAGGTCCTCGTGGTCGACTCGCGGGCGGTCACCTACCGCGGCGGCAAGCCCGAGGTCGAGGCGCGGACGCCGGAGGGGGGCTGGAAGACCGTCCGGATCGTCACCGAGGGTTTCGGCGCCGGCCTCGTCCGCGTCCTCGACGGCCTGGCCGAAGGCGACACGCTGAAGGTCCAGTCCGGCGCCGGGGAGCGGCGATGAGCCCCCAGACCGCGCCGGGCCTCCCGCCGAGCCTCCCGCAGGGCCTCACTCCGGGCCTCCCGGCCGAAGCCCGCCCCGCCGTGGAGCTCGAAGCCGCCCGCCGCCACTACGCGATGGGCGACACCGTCGTGCGCGCCCTCGACGGCGTCAGCTTCCGGATCGGCCGCGGCGAGCGCGTGGCCATCATGGGTCCTTCAGGCTCGGGCAAGTCCACCTGCATGAACCTCATCGGCTGCCTGGACCGCCCCACGGGAGGCAGGGTTCTCCTCGACGGCGTCGACACCGCGGGCCTCCGCGACGACGAACTCGCGGCCCTGCGCAACCGGGTGATCGGTTTCGTCTTCCAGCAGTTCCATCTCCTTCCCCGCCTCGACATCGCGCGCAACGTCGAGATTCCCCTGTTCTACGCGGGCGTCCGGCCCGCGGAACGGCGCCGCCGGGCCCTCGCGGCCCTGGAGCGCGTCGGCCTCGCGGACCGCGCCCGGCACCGGCCGGCCGAGCTCTCGGGCGGCCAGCGCCAGCGCGCCGCCATCGCCCGCGCCCTCGTCGCCTCGCCCTCCGTCCTCCTGGCCGACGAGCCGACGGGCGCGCTCGACAGCGCGACGGGCCGGACCGTGCTCGGGCTCTTCGACGAGATCAACGCGGCGGGCACCACCGTGATCCTCGTCACCCACGATCCGGAGGTCGGCCGCTCCTGCCCCCGCGTCATCCGGCTCCGCGACGGACTCCTGGAGGAAGCGTGATAGGCGAATCCCTCCGCATGGCCTTCGAAAGCTTCGCGGGCAACCGGCTCCGCGCCGCGCTGTCCCTTGTCGGCGTCGTCATCGGCGTGGCGAGCGTCGTGGCCGTCACCGCGCTCTCGGAAAGCGGGGCCGCCGACGTGCGCCGGCAATTCGAGGCCTTCGGCCTCGACGCGGTGCAGGTCTTCTCAAACGGGAACGCCGGCGCGGCCGTCAGGCTCGACGAGGCGCTCGCCGACGAAGTCCTGCGCGCCTTCCCCGAGGCCAAGGCGGTCCTACCCAAGGCCACCCTGCCCGGCTCCCTTTCCAACGCGGCCGGCAGCCCCTCCGGGAGCGTCGTCGCCGTCGATTCGCGCTACTTCGCCGCGATGGACGCCAAGGTCGCGCTCGGCGCCGCCTTCAGCCCCTCCGACGAGTACCGCGCCCGGCCCGTCGTCGTCCTCGGCGCGGCCTTGGCGCGCGAACTCTTCCCCGAGGGCTCGCCGGTCGGCAAGACGGTCTCCTTCTCGGGCGACAAGCTCGCCGCGACGCTCCAGGTCGTCGGCGTCCTCGAGGCCAAGGAATCCCGCTTCATGGACGACTGGGACCGCGGCGCCTTCATCCCCTTCAGGACGGCCGCGCTCCGCTACTTCGGCGGCCTCGAACCCCAGGTCCTGAGCGTCGTGGCCCGCGACCGCCGCCGCGTCGTGGCCCTCGGCGAGGACTTGCGCCGCTTCTTCCTGGACCGGAGCGGCGATCCCGAGGCCTTCTGGATCAGCTCCCCCAAGGAGTGGGCCGAGGAAAACGAGAAGATGATCCGCTCCTTGAGCCTCCTCCTGGGCGGCGTGGCGGCGATCAGCCTCCTCGTCGGCGGCATCGGCATCATGAACATCATGCTCGTGTCGGTGACGGAACGGAAGCGGGAGATCGGCGTCAGGAAGGCACTCGGCGCGACGCGGCGCCACATCCGCGCCCAGTTCATGGTCGAGGCCGCCGTCCTCACCCTTTCGGGCGGCGTCCTCGGGCTCGCGCTCGGC
>DAINBW010000391.1:0-3461 GCA_036732745.1 Spirochaetales bacterium
CGCCGTAGCCGATAGACTGGCCATGGAGCTTAGGACCCGCTTACCGAGCCGACGCCGAAGCCGATGTACCAGGTGTCGCGCTTCTGCTGGCCCCCTGGGCCAGCGCGGTGGCTGGCATCGACAGCGGGACCGCGAGAACTGCGGCGAGCCGTCTCATGGAGGCCTCCCACCCGGCCGGGCCGCCTCGGCTGCGACGGGCCGGACGGGACCTGCCCCGAGCGGCAAGGCGCGCGGCGCCTCGCGCTCGCCGAGCGGAGGCGCCGGGCCCTGCGGGCGCGCTCAGTTGTAGGTGGCCGAGAACGCGACGCCGCCGGCCGTCGTGTTCCACGTCGGCTGGATTGTGCCCTTGGCCTTGTTGCTCCCGAAGAAGAACTGACCTGCCACGCCGATGCCCCAGTGATCGCCGACCCACCACTCCTTCCCGACGCCGATCTTCATGCCGAACCCGTTCTCGGTGCTCTCGGTCACCCCACCGTAGCTGAGACTGAGTGTCGTGATGGAGGGCGAGACGGAAACGTAGACGTTCACCGGCATGAAGTAGTAGGTGAGGTTCAGGCCGAACCCAACCAGGGCTAAGCTGTCGGTTAGGATCGACGCCTCCCTGGCTGTACGTGGGCGAGAACACAACGGTGTCCCAGATGTCGCCGCCCAGGATGAAGTTCTCGGCGACCGCGCCGCCGATGACGAGGCCGAAGGTTCCGGAGCCGCCCTTCATCGACGCGTTCAGGGCGGAAGCGCTCGAGCTCATGTAGCCCAGCCCGCCGTCGAGGCGCAGGGCGAAGCCCAGGTGGCGGTGGAAGGTGCTGTCATTCGGCTGAGGCGGGGGCGCCTGGGCGTAGGCGGAAGTGCTGACGAGAGCGGACGAGACGCGAGTACGGCGGCGATTCGGTTCATCTTGTGCTTCCCTCCTGGACGATTCGCATCGACGGCGGCGTCGCCGTCAGACCCGGAAGGATACGCCACCCGGAGTAGTCTCCGCTTGATGTTTGTAACGCGCTGCAAGAACGCCCGCGGTCCGCGCCGCGGACGGCAGTCGCGGACGCGGCCGGTGGCCGTCCCGGCGCGGCGAGGCAACCCGCCGGATTCCCACGCGCTCTCCGCGGCACGGGCATTGCTGAATGGGCCGCTCGAAAGGAGCCCACATGAGCCGAATCGACCCCATCCACGTCACCCCCACCACCGAGCGCAAGACCGAGCCGAACCGCTTCGGCGACACCCTGCGCGCCGCCGCCGCGGGGGTCATCGACGGCATCGCCAGCGGCGTCGGCCTCGCCGCGCCGTTCGTGCCCGGCGGGCTCGTGCTCTCCGCCGCCGTCCGGGGCGCGGGCCGCGCCGCCTCGGCCGCCGTGTCCTCTTCGGCGGCCGGCCGCTCCGGCGGCGACGGCGGCGGCGACGTGATCGAGGCCACGCGGGCCCTGCAGCAAGAGGCCCAGAGCTTCAACCTGCAATACCTCCAGCTCCAGGAGGGCATGCAGCGCGAGAGCCGCGAGTTCACGGCCATCACCAACGTCATGAAGGTGAAGCACGACAGCGCCAAGTCGGCAATCAACAACATCCACTGAGGTGAGCCGTGCCCGTTGCCCCCATCGCCGCCGCGCCCGCGGCGCGGCCTCCCGCGGCCGTCGAGCGCCCGGCGAGCCAGAGCTTCGGCGCCGCGCTCGAGGCCCGGAGCGCGCGTCCGCCCCTCCCGCCGCCGAAGCCCTCGCCGCCCCCCGGCGCGGCGCTCGAGACCTTGAAGGCGGTCGAGCGCGCGCAGCGGAGGCTCGACGCCGTCCTCGAGGCGGCGCGGCGCGGCAGGACCTTCACCGCCCAGGAGCTCCTTTCGCTGCAGGCCGAGGCCTACCGCTGCGCCCAGACGCTGGACGTCGCGGCGCGCGCAGTGGAGCACGGCGCCCAGGGAGTGAAGCAGGCGGTGAACGCGCAGGTCTAGAGGTCCGGCATGAGACGCCTCGCCCCCTTGCTCCTCGCTCTCGCCGCCGCCTGCGGCGACGAGGAGCTGCTGCACGGCCTCGACGAGACGCAGGCCAACCAGTCCCTGGTGGCCCTGGGGGACGACGGCATCTCCGGACGGAAGGTCCGTGAGGACGGGAGCGAGGGCGGCTGGACCGTCACCGTGCCGTCCGGCGAGGGCGCTCGGGCGCGACGCCTCCTCGCCGCACGGGAGCTTCCGCGCGCCCGCCCTCCGGGGTTCGCCGAGGTCTTCGGCAAGGGAAGCATGGTCCCGACGCCGGCGGAGGAGCGCGCCCTGTACCAGCACGCCCTCGCCGGGGAGCTGGCGCGGAGCCTCGAGACCATCGACGGCGTCGTCGAGGCCCGCGTCCACCTGGCGCTCCCGGCCCCGGACCCGCTCCGCCCCGAGGCGCGCGCCGCGCCCCGCGCTGCGGTCCTCCTGAAGTGCCGGGCGGAGGCCCGCGCCCCGATCGAGTCGCTCGCGGCCGTCATCCGGTCCCTCGTCGCGGGCGCGGCCGAGGGGCTGGCGCCGGAAGGAGTGGCCGTGGTGATCGCGGAGGCGGGGGCGGGCCCGCCGGCGCGGGAGCCGCGCGGGAGGTCGACCTCGCCCGCGCTCGCCGTCCTGGCCGCGCTGGCCGCGGTCCTCGCCTTCGCGCTGTCGGGCCTCGCCATCTGGTCCCGCCTCCGCCCGGCGCGCGCCGCATGACCCCCACCGAGCGGCGCCTCCTGGCCCTCGCCGCCCTCTTCACGCCGGCCGCGGCGGGCTCGTTGCTGCGCCGCCTCGCCGCCCCGGGCTCGGAGGCCCTCGCCCGGGCGGCCGCCCACCTCGCCGGCCGCCGCCGCGCCGAGCGCCTGGCCGCGCTCGCCGAGGGCTTGGTGCACCTTCGCCCGCCGGAGGAGGCGCGCGGCCTCCTCGCGGCCGCCCTCTCTGTCGAGCGGGCGCCGGTCGCACGGGTCCTGCGGGACCGGATCCCTCCCGAGATCCGGCCTCCGGGCCGCGCGCCGCCGCCCGCGCGCGAGCCCGTTTCGGGCCTCCTGCGGCGCGCCTGCGCAGAGCGGGTCGCCGCCCTCGTCGAATCCTGAGTCCACGGGGTTGCGGGAGGGCCCGGGCGGCCGCGCCGCGTCCCCTCTCGGGCCGGCGCGCCGGCGCGTCCGCCCCTCGAGACGGGCACTTGGACACGTGGCATGGCCCGTGAACACCCGGAGACCGATGCTGCCCTTCGAGCTGCCCCCGATCACGCGCGGATACGCCGAGCTCACGCGGCAGGCCTCCGCGGCCGGAGCCCGCGCCGCCGGGAGCGCCGCGGCCGGGCTGCGCGAGCGGCTGGGCCTCGACGTCCGCCTCTCCGGCTCGGCCCTTCCCGGACGAGGCACACCCGGCGCCGGCTGCGCTCGCCTGGCCTTCGACCTCCCCGCGCTGCCCGGCTCGGCGGTCCTCGAGGTCGACGCCGCCCTGGTGGCGCGGGCCGTGGACCTTCTCGCGGGCGGCGACGGCGGCGTGCCTGGCGCCT